>NZ_DAOKZA010000083.1:0-8227 GCF_035325925.1 Azohydromonas sp.
GCGGTGGTGCAGCGCGAACTGGTCGAGCGCCGCGGCTGGCTGACGCCCGAGCAGTTCGTCGAGGACTGGGCCGTCGCGCAGACGCTGCCCGGCCCCAACGTCGTCAACCTCGCGCTGATGCTGGGCGACCGGCACTTCGGCTGGCGCGGCGCGGCCGCGGCAGTCACCGGGCTGCTGCTGCTGCCGCTGCTGCTGCTCCTGGCGCTGGCACTGGGCTTCGCCGGGATGGCCGACGTGCCGGCGGCGCAGGGCGCGCTGCGCGGCATGGGCGCGGTGGCGGCGGGACTGGTCGCCGGCACCGCGCTGAAGCTGGCGGCTGCGCTGGCGCGCAACGTGCTCGGGCGCGTGGTCTGCGCCGCGGTGGTCGCCGCGATGTTCGCCGCGGTCGCGGTGCTGCGCGTGCCGCTGGCGGCGGCGCTCGCCGTGGTCGCGCTGCCGGCGTGCGCATGGGCGTACCGGCGCGTGGGACGTGCACCGTGACCACCACCGACTGGATGGGCTTCGCGCTGCACCTGCTGGCGCTGTCGCTGCTGGCGGTGGGCGGCGCGATCGCGGTGGCGCCCGACATGCACCGCTACCTCGTCGTGCAGCAGGGCTGGCTCACCGACGCGCAGTTCGCGTCGTCGATCGCGCTGGCGCAGGCCGCGCCCGGCCCGAACGTGCTGTTCGTCGCGCTGCTCGGCTGGAACGTGGGCTGGCAAGCGCAGGGCGCGGTGTCGGCGACGCTGGGGCTGGCCATCGCGCTCGGCGCGATGCTGCTGCCGAGTTCGCTGCTGACGCTGGCGATCACGCGCTGGCTGCACCGCCACCGCGACGACCGCGCGGTGCGAGCCTTCAAGCAGGGCATGGCGCCGGTGGTCGTCGGCTTGCTGCTGGCCACCGCGTGGATCCTGGCCACGGCGCAGCAGGGCCCGCAAGGCGGCGCGCCGCTGGGCGCGCTGGCCGCGGCGGTGACGCTGCTGGTGTGGCGCACCCGGGTGCACCTGCTGTGGATGCTCGCCGCCGGGGCGCTGCTGGGCGCCCTCGGGTGGGTCTGAGACGCTGGCCGGCGATGGCGCGGATCGTGTCTGACCCGCTCGGCCGCGCCGCGAGCTCGCGAAGGCCGATTCGACCGGCCGCCACGACGTCCCTGGCGCAGCCGTCGACGCCGCGGCGCCTCAGCGTCGCGGCTCGTCCGGCGTGGTCGGCGTGCGGCGCACGCGCACTGCGCCCTTGGCTGCCGGCGCACCCACGGCGGCGGCGAGCGCGGATTCCGGGGTCGGCGCAGGTGGCGCATCGCCGGACGTCGCCGCGTCGTCGGGCGCGAGGACGCGCGAGTACGGCGTGAGCAGCTGCACCAGGTGGCCGTAGACCTTCGGGTTGCCGGCCACCACCTCGCGCTGGTAGAGGAAGTCGGCCTCGCCGGTGAAGTTGCCGATCAGTCCGCCGGCCTCGGTGATCATCAGCGAGCCGGCGGCGATGTCCCAGGGGCTGAGCCCGGTCTCGAAGAAGCCGTCGTACCAGCCGGCGGCGACGTAGCACAGGTCCAGCGCCGCGGCGCCCGGGCGGCGCAGCCCGGCGCAGTGCTGCATGACCTCCTCGAACATCTTCACGTAGCGCTTGAAGTTGTCGCCGCGGCGGAAAGGGAAGCCGGTGCCGATCAGCGCGTCCTGGATGCGCGTGCGCTTGCTCACGCGCAGCCGCCGGTCGTTGAGGAAGGCGCCTCGGCCCTTGCTGGCGACGAACAGGTCGTTGCGCGCCGGGTCGTAGACCACGGCCTGCTCGACCTTGCCGCGGTGCGCCAGCGCGATCGACACCGCGTACACGGGAAAGCCGTGGATGAAGTTGGTGGTGCCGTCGAGCGGATCGATGATCCACAGGTACTCGCTGTCCTTCGCGCCGCGCTCGCGCCCCGACTCCTCGGCGAGGATGCCGTGCCCCGGGTAGGCGCCGAGCAGTGTGTCGATGACCGCCTGCTCGGCGGCGCGGTCGACCTCGGTGACGAAGTCGTTCGGGCTCTTCGTCGAGACCTTCAGCAAGTCGAGGTCGAGCGACGCGCGGTTGATGATCGCCCCGGCCGCGCGCGCCGCCTTGACGGCGATGTTGAGCATGGGGTGCAGCGAGGTCGACATGGCAGGGCGGGGCGGCAGGGCGCGAAGGCGAACGCGCCGGCGAGGCGCGAGTCGGGCACGGGCGGCGCGAACAAAGAACGCACAAAGAACGCACGGCGACAATGCGCGGCGTGGGACCCGAGATTGTACCGACCCCCCCGCAGCGCACCCGCTTCGTGCTGACCGACACCAGCCACGCCGGCAACGTCGGCGCGGCGGCGCGCGCGATCAAGGTCATGGGCTTCGGCGACCTGGTGCTGGTGCGCCCGCGCTTCGCCGACGTGCTGTCGCGCGAGGAGACGGTCGCGATGGCCAGCGGCGCGGCCGACGTGCTCGCGCGGGCGCGCATCGTCGCGACGCTCGCCGACGCGCTCGACGGCGTCACGTTCGCCTGCGCCACGGCGATGACGCCGCGCGACTTCGGCCCGCCCACGCGCGCGCCGCGCGACGCGCTGCCGGCGCTGGCCGCCGGCAGCGACCGCGTGGCCTTCGTGTTCGGCGGCGAGCGCTTCGGTCTGGCCAACGACGACGTCTACCGCTGCCACCTGTGCCTGAGCATCCCCACCGCGCCGGGCTACGGCTCGCTGAACCTGGCGCAGGCGGTGCAGATCGTCGCCTACGAGTGGCGCCAGGCGCTGGGCGGATTCGACGTGGCCTCGCCGGTGGCCGAGCCGGCGGCGGCCGACCAGCGCGCGGTGCAGCAGCTGCTCGCGCACTGGCGCGAGGTGCTCGTCGACGTCGGCTACCTCGATCCGGCGTCGCCGAAGAAGCTGCTGCCGCGACTGAACCGGCTGCTGCAGCGCGCGCGGCCGACGCTCCAGGAGGTGCACATCCTGCGCGGCATCGCGCGCGCGGTGCAGCGCGCGCTGCCGCCGCGCCGCGGGCAGGGCTGAGCACCAGCGCATACACTGTTTGGCCACTTCGACACCGCACCATGTTCAGCCGACTGCGTGAGGACATCGCCTGCATCCTCGAGCGCGACCCCGCGGCGCGCTCGGCGTGGGAGGTGCTCACCTGCTACCCGGGGCTGCACGCGCTGGTGCTGCACCGGCGTGCGAACTGGTGCTGGCGGCACGGACTGCGCTGGCTCGGGCGCTTCGTCTCGCAGCTCGCGCGGCTGCTCACCGGCATCGAGATCCATCCCGGCGCGACGATCGGCCGGCGCGTGTTCATCGACCACGGCATGGGCGTCGTGATCGGCGAAACCGCCGAGATCGGCGACGAGTGCACGATCTACCAGGGCGTCACGCTGGGGGGCACTTCGCTGGGCAAGGGCACCAAGCGCCATCCGACGCTGGGCCGCGGCGTGATCGTCAGTGCCGGCGCCAAGGTGCTGGGTGGCTTCACCGTGGGCGACGGCGCCCGCGTGGGCAGCAACGCCGTGCTGCTGCAGGCCGTGCCGCCGGGGGCCACCGCGGTGGGCATTCCCGCGCGCATCGTGCAGAAGAGCGCCGACGCGCAGCGCGAGCAGGCGGCCGCGAAGATGGGCTTCTCGGCCTACGGCGTGACGCAGGGCGACGACCCGCTGGCGCTGGCGATGAAGGGGCTGATCGACAACGCCGCCGGCCACGAGCACCAGATCGCACTGCTGTGGCAGGCGATCGAGAAGCTCGGCTCGCGCACGCGCGAACTGCCCGCCGAGGACTGCGTGCCGCAGGATGCGCACACCACCGAGACCTTCGACGCCGAGCGGCTGAACCGCCTGGTCAAGTAGCCGCGGCGGGTCAGCCGGGCGTGCGCGGCGCGCGCAGTGCCGACTTCGGCCGGAACGCCTTGCACACCGCGTCGTCGGTCTCGAGGTACGGCCCGCCGATCAGGTCGATGCAGTAGGGCACCGCGGCGAAGACGCCGTGCACCGGCGGCACGGCGGCCGGCAGTCCCTCGAGCGTCTCGGCGATCGACTTCGGCTGCCCCGGCAGGTTGACGATCAGCGCCTTGCCGCGGATCACCGCGACCTGCCGCGACAGGATCGCGGTGGGCACGAAGCGCAGGCTGATCTGGCGCATCTGCTCGCCGAACCCGGGCATCACCTTGTGCGCGACGGCCAGCGTCGCCTCGGGTGTCACGTCGCGCGGCGCCGGGCCGGTGCCACCGGTGGTCAGCACGAGGTTGCAGCCGGCGTGGTCGACCAGTTCGATCAGCGTCGCGCTGATCGTCGCCTCCACGTCGGGAATCAGCCGCGCCTCGAAGTGCAGGGGGTTCCTCAGCGCGCGCTGTAGCCAGTCGCGAAGCGCCGGCAGGCCCTGGTCCTCGTAGACGCCACCGGAGGCGCGGTCGCTGACCGAGACGATGCCGATGCGCACGGGGTCGAAGTCACTCATCGGGGGCCTCCTCGGGTTCGCCGAGATGCGGCTTGACGAACTGGAACAGCTCGCGCCACGCGCGGCCGTGGCGTTGCTCGGGCGGCAGCGCGGCGTCGCGGCGCGCGTTGCGCACCAGCGCGCGCAGGCGCTGCGCATCGGTGTCGGGGTGCTCGGCGAGCCAGCGCGTCAGTGCCTCGTCGTCGCGGGCGAGCTCCTCGCGCCAGCGCTCGGCCAGGTGCAACTGCAGCGACTGGCGTGCCGACGGCAGCTGCGACTGCGCCACCGCCTCGCGCAGCGGCTGCGCGTCGGCGCGGCGCATCAGCTTGCCAACGTACTGCAGCTGGCGGCGCTGGCCCTCGTGCGAACGCGTGCGCTTGAGTTCGGCGATCGCGGCGCGCAACGCGTCGGGCATCGCCAGCGCGTCCAGCCGCTCGTCGCTCAGCGCCGCGAGCGACCGGCCCAGTTGCTGCAGCTCGTGCGCCTGCTGCTTCAGCGCCGTCTTGCTCGGGCGCTCGTCGGATGCGGCGTCGGTGGCGAGGGCGGGCGCGTGGCGGGGCATGGCGGCGACAGGGCGGTGGGTATCATAGCCGCGGCCTCCTTCACGGCCGACCGCCTGCCGCACCCCATGACGCCTTCGCCAGCCCCCGGTTTCAGCTACCAGCGCGAGCAGTTCGCGCAGATCGTCGACGACGCGATCGCGCTGGCGCGCCGGCTCGGGGCCAGCGACGCCGCCGTCGAGGTCTCGGAGGGCATGGGGCTGTCGGTGTCGGTGCGCATGGGCGAGGTCGAGAACGTCGAGCGCAACCGCGACAAGTCGGTCGGCGTGACCGTCTACCTCGGCCAGCGGCGCGGTAACGCGAGCACCTCGGACTTCTCGCCGGCGGCGCTCGAGCAGACCGTGCGCGCCGCCTACGACATCGCGCGTTTCACCGCCGAGGACCCGGCCGCCGGCCTGCCCGACGCCGAGGACCTGGCCACGCCGGCTCAGGCCGCACTGGACCTGGACCTGTTCCACCCCTGGAACGTCGACGCGGAGGCCGCCGCCGAGATCGCGCGCCGCTGCGAGGCCGCCGCGCTGGGCACCGACCGGCGGATCACCAACTCCGAGGGGGCCGGCGTGTCGGCGCAGCAGTCGCACTTCTTCGCCGGCAACACCCGCGGCTTCCGCGGCGGCTACGCCAGTTCGCGCCACTCGCTGAGCGTCGCGCCGATCGCCGGGCGCGGTGCCGACATGCAGCGCGACCACTGGTACAGCTCGATGCGCCGGCCGCAGGACCTCGCGTCACCCGAGGCGGTGGGCCGCTATGCCGCCGAACGCGCGCTGTCGCGGCTGAAGGCGCGCAAGATCGCCACCTGCGAGGTGCCGGTGCTGTTCGAGTCGACGCTGGCCGCCGGGCTGCTCGGCGCCTACGTGCAGGCCACGTCGGGCGGTGCGCTGTACCGCAAGGCGAGCTTCCTGCCCGACAGCCTCGGCCGGCAGGTGCTCGCGGCGCACCTGGACATCGTCGAGGACCCGCATGTGCCGCGCGGCAAGGGCAGCGCGCCGTTCGACGACGAGGGCGTGGCCACGCGCCGGCGCACCGTGCTCGACGCCGGCGTGGTGCAGACCTACTTCCTGTCGAGTTACTCGGCACGCAAGCTCGGGCTGCGCACCACCGGCCACGCCGGCGGCTCGCAGAACCTGGCCCTGACCAGCCGGCTGACGCAGCCGGGCGACGACCTGCCGGCGATGCTGCGCAAGCTGCACCGGGGGCTGTTCGTGATCGAGCTGATGGGGCAGGGCGTGAACTACGTCACCGGCGACTACTCGCGCGGTGCCGCCGGCTTCTGGGTCGAAGGCGGCGAGATCGTGCACCCGGTGCACGAGGTGACGATCGCCGGCAACCTGCGCGAGATGTTCCGGCGCATCGCCGCCGTCGGTGCCGACGCCTACACCACCGGCAGCAAGACCACCGGTTCGGTGCTCGTCGAGTCGATGAAGGTGGCCGGCAGCTGAACCGACGGCGTCAGCCGAACACCACCTTGGGCAGCCAGGTGGCCAGCGCCGGGAAGCTCAGCACCAGCGCGATGGCCACCACCTGCAGCCCGACGAAGGGCACGGCGCCGCGGTAGATCTGCCCGGTGGTCACCGTCGACGGCGCGACGCCGCGCAGGTAGAACAGGCTGAAGCCGAACGGCGGCGTCAGGAAGCTGGTCTGCAGGTTCACGCCGACCAGCACGCCCAGCCACAGCGGGTCGACGCCCATCGCCAGCAGCACCGGCGCGGTGATCGGGATCACGATGAAGATGATCTCGAACGTGTCCAGGATGAAGCCGAGCAGGAACATCACCAGCATCACGACGAGCAGCGCACCGATCGTGCCGCCGGGCAGGTCGGACAGGAATTCGTGCACCAGCGCGTCGCCGCCCATCATGCGAAAGACGATCGAGAACACCGCGGCGCCGAGCAGGATCACGAACACCATCGACGTGACGGTGGCGGTGGCGATCGCCGCGTCGCGCAGCATCGCGTAGCTGAAGCGGCGCTTGGCGATGGCCAGGATCATCGCGCCGACGGCGCCCACCGAGGCCGACTCGGTCGGCGTGGCGATGCCGGCGAGGATCGAGCCGAGCACCGCGACGATGAGTAGCAGCGGCGGCAGCAGCGTGGTGAACACGTCGCGGCCGAGCGCGGCGCGCTCGTCGGCGCTGATCACCAGCGCCGGGCACGACTTCGGGTCGAACACCGCCTTCCACAGCGTGTACAGGGCGTACAGCAGCACGAGCAGCAGGCCGGGCAGCATCGCGCCGGCGAACAGGTCGCCGACCGACACCGGCGTCGGCGCGAAGTTGCCCTTGGACATCTGCACCTGGGCGTTGATGCCGGCCAGCATGTCGCCCATGAAGATCAGCACCGTCGAAGGCGGGATGATCTGGCCGAGGGTGCCCGACGCGCAGATCACGCCGCAGGCGAGCTTCGGGTCGTAGCCGGCGCGCAGCATCGCCGGCAGGCTGATCAGGCCCATCGTGACGACGGTGGCGCCGACGACGCCGGTCGACGCGGCGAGCAGCGCGCCGACCGCGATCACCGAGAACGCGAGGCCGCCGCGCAGCGTGCCGAACACCCGGCCCATCGTCGTGAGCAGCTGCTCGGCGATGCGCGAACGCTCGAGCACGGTGCCCATGAAGATGAACAGCGGCACCGCGACCAGCACCTCGTTGGTCATGAAGCCGACGTAGCGCGATGCCAGCGCGCCGAAGTTCGACGGGTCGAACACGCCGAGCCACCAGCCCACCAGCGCGAAGATCAGCGACGTGCCGGCGAGCGAGAACGACACCGGGAAGCCGAGCAGCAGCGTGCCGATGACGCCGAGGAACATCAGGACGGCGAGGATCTCGCCGATCAGCACCGGGTCCATCGCGTCACCCCTGCTGGTAGCGGTACTGGGCGGGCAGCAGCGCCTCGCGCCCGGCGAGCACGAGCAGGCTGCGCAGCGCGATCGCGACGCCCTGCAGCCCCACCAGCACGACGAAGCCGAGGATGAATGTCTTCAGGATGAACAGGCCGGGCATGCCGCCAGGGTTGGCGGACCCTTCCTTCAGGTTCCACGCGCGCATCACGTACTCGTAGCCCCACAGCCAGACGACCGCGCAGAACGGCAGCAGGAACAGCAGCACGCCGACCAGGTCCATCCAGGCCTTGCGGCGCCGGCTTGCCGGGCGGTACAGGATGTCGACGCGCACGTGCGCGTCGATCAGCAGCGCGTAGCCGGCCACGCCCATGAACATTGCGCCGTTGAGCCAGACGTACAGGTCCTGCATCCACAGCTGCGTGGTCGAGAACACGTAGCGCTG
>NZ_DAOKZA010000084.1:0-7620 GCF_035325925.1 Azohydromonas sp.
GAACATCATCAACGAGTACATCGACGAGCGCTTCCCGCACCCGCAGCTGATGCCCGGCGACCCGGTGGCGCGCGCGCGCGTGCGCCTGTTCCTGCTCAACTTCGAGAAGGAGCTGTTCGCGCACGTCAACATCCTCGAAGCACGCGGCGTCAAGCCCAACGAGAAGCAGCTCGAGAAGGCGCGCGGGCAGATCCGCGACCGGCTGACGCAGCTCGCGCCGATCTTCGTGAAGAACAAGTACATGCTGGGCGACGACTTCTCGATGCTCGACGTGGCCATCGCGCCGCTGCTGTGGCGGCTCGACTACTACGGCATCGACCTGAGCAAGAACGCGCTGCCGCTGCTCAAGTACGCCGAGCGCATCTTCTCGCGCCCGGCGTACATCGAGGCGCTGACGCCGTCCGAGAAGGTGATGCGCAAGTGAGCCCGGCGCGGGTGGCACGTCGATGAGCAACGCAGCGCCGCCGCCGGCCGACACCCCGGGCACGTCGACGCGCCCGTACCTGATCCGCGCGCTGCACGACTGGTGCACCGACAACGGCTTCACGCCGTACATCGCGGTGCACGTCGACGCCGGCGTGCAGGTGCCGGCGGAGTACGTGAAGAACGACGAGATCGTGCTCAACGTCGGCTTCGAGGCCACCTCGGGACTGAAGCTGGGCAACGAGTTCATCGAGTTCAAGGCGCGCTTCGGCGGCGTGGCGCGCGAGATCGTCGTGCCGGTCGATCACGTGGTGGCCATCTACGCGCGCGAGAACGGCCAGGGCATGGCGTTCCCCGTGCCCACCGCGGCCGCGGCGGGCGATGCCGCCGCCGCGCCGGTGGCGCCGAAGGCCGCACCGCGCGGCCTGCGACTGGCCAGCGTCGAAGGCGAGGAAGCCACCGCGGCGCCACCCGACGAGGAGCCGCCGCCCGACGGCACCCCGCCTGCGCGGCCGTCGCTCAAGCGCATCAAGTGAGGCGGGCGCCGCGGGGGCGCGTCCTACAATCAACGGCTGCGTCGCGGCCGGCTTAGCTCAGCTGGTAGAGCACCCGCCTTGTAAGCGGAAGGTCGTCCGTTCGATCCGGACAGCCGGCACCATGCCCGCCCGATCCGGCGCGGTCGTCCTGCTCACCGCGCCCCGCGGGCGGTGCGGCGCGCGTCCCACCGGCGGTAGGCCAGCTTGCGCAGCTCGCCGAACCACAGCACGCTGCTGGCGATCGCGACGCAGTGCAGCCATTGCTCGGGCGACAGCGGCACGGTGCCGAAGGCGACGTTGAGCACCGGCAGGTGCACCACCGCGACCTGCAGCGCCAGCGACACCGCGATCGCACCCCACAGCCAGGCGTTGGTGAACGGGCGGCGCAGCGCGCTGACCGTCTCCGAGCGCGCGTTGAAGCAGTTGAACAGCTGCGCCAGCACCAGTACCGTGAACGCCGCGGTGCGCGCGCGGTCCAGCGTCTGCGAGCCCTCGATCAGCCCGCCGGGCAGGTGCAGGTCCAGCGTCAGCAGCGTGGCCAGCGCCATCACCAGGCCCAGCGACAGCACGCCGGCCCACATGCGCGCGTCGATCGCGCGCTCGCCGCGCCGCCGCGGCGTGCGCGCCATCGCGTCGTCGACCGGCGGGTCCAGCCCGATCGCCAGCGCCGGGCCGGCGTCGGTCATCAGGTTGATCCACAGGATCTGCGTGGCCAGCAGCGGCAGCACCACCGCCTCGCCGTGGCCGCTCAGGCCGATCACGCCGGCGCCGACCACGCCGAGAAACACCGTCAGCACCTCGCCCATGTTCGACGACAGCAGGTAGCGCAGGAACTTGCGGATGTTGTCGAAGATGGCGCGGCCCTCGCGCACCGCGGCAACGATGGTGGCGAAGTTGTCGTCGGCGAGCACCATCTTCGCCGCCTGCTTGGCGACCTCGGTGCCGGTGATGCCCATCGCCACCCCGATGTCGGCCGACTTCAGCGCCGGTGCGTCGTTGACACCGTCGCCGGTCATCGCCACCACGTGACCGTCGGCCTGCAGCGCGTCGACGATGCGCAGCTTGTGCACCGGCGCGACGCGCGCGTACACCGACGTCTCGCGCACCGCGGCGGCGAGGTCGGCGTCGTCGAGCGCGTCGAGCTCGGCGCCGGTCAGCGCGCGCGCGCCGGGCGCGGCGATGCCCAGGTCGGCGGCGATGCGTGCGGCGGTGCGCGGGTGGTCGCCGGTGATCATGATCACCCGGATGCCCGCACGCCGCGCCTCGGCGATCGCCGCGCCGGCCTCGGGCCTCGGCGGGTCGATGATGCCCACGGTGCCGACGAAGATCAGGTCGCGCTCGAGCGCGGCGGCGTCGTCCGCCGCCTCGTGCGGCTGCAGCGGCCGGTAGCCGACGGCCAGCGTGCGCAGCGCCTCGCCGCCGAGCCGGTCGACGTCGGCCAGCGCGCGCGCGCGCATCGCGTCGTCGAGCGGCAGCACCTCGGCGCCGACGCGCACGCGGGTGCAGCGCGCGAGCAGCACGTCGGGCGCGCCCTTGCTGACGACGAGCAGCCGGCCGTCGTGATCCAGGTCGCGCTCGACGGTGGACATCATCTTGCGGTCCGAGCTGAACGGGATCTCGGCCACGCGCTGGAAGCGACGCTGCCGCTGCTCGTGCACGCCGAGCTTGCGCTCGGCCACCAGGAACGCGGCCTCGGTCGGGTCGCCGTGGATCTCCCACTCGCCGGCGTCGTCCCGGCGCAGGCTGGCGTTGCCGGCCAGGCTGCCGCCGCTGAGCACGACGACGTGCTCGGCGTGCACCGGTCCGCTCTCGAGCGGCCGGCCCTCGTGCTGCACCTGCCCTTCGGGGCGGTAGCCCACGCCGGTGACGCGGCTGCTGCCCGACGCGGTGGCCACGCGCTCGATGGTCATCTCCGAGCGCGTCAGCGTGCCGGTCTTGTCGGTGCAGATCACCGTCGCGCAGCCCAGCGTCTCCACCGACGAGAGCGTCTTGACGATGGCCTGGCGTCGCGCCATGCGCTGCACGCCCAGCGCCAGCACCACCGACAGGATCGCCGGCAGCCCCTCGGGCACCGCGGCCACCGCCAGCGACACGCCGAGCAGCAGCACGGTGACGACGTCGGCGGCGCTGCGCCGATCGGCCAGCAGCAGCACCGTGGCGACGACGACCACGGCGATGACGACCACCGCCCGCGCGAGCATGCGCCCGATCACGGCCACCTCGCGCTGCAGCGGCGTCGGCTCCTCGACGGTGGCCTCGAGCAGGCTGGCCACCGCGCCCATCTGGGTGCCCATCCCGGTGGCGGTGACCACCGCGCGCGCCGTGCCCGAAACCACCGACGTGCCCTTGAACACCATGTCGGCGCGCTCGGCCGGCGCCGCAGGTGCCGCCAGCGTGGCAGCGTCCTTCAGCACCGCCTCGCTCTCGCCGGTGAGCGACGCCTCCTGCACGCGCAGCGCGTTCGCGGCGACCAGCCGCGCGTCGGCGCCGACCGCGTCGCCCTCGGCCAGCAGCAGCAGATCGCCGCGCACCAGCTGCTCGCTGGGCACGCGCCGCACCTGGGCGTCGCGCACGACCGACGCGGTGGCGGCGGTCATGCGCGCCAGTGCGGCCACCGCGCTGCGTGCGCGCGACTGCTGCGCGTGGCCGATCGCCGCGTTGAGCAGCAGCACCGCGGTGATCACCAGTGCGTCGACCGGCCAGCCGGCGAAGCCTTCGACGGCCCACGCGGCCAGCGCGATCAGCACCGCGACGAGCAGCAGCAGCACCAGCGGGTCCTGGAACTGCGCCAGCCAGCGTCGCCACCACGGCACCGGCGCGGCGGCGCGCAGCGCGTTGGGACCGTCGGCGGCCAGCCGCTGCGCCGCCTGCGCCGACGTCAGCCCGGCGTCGACGTCGGTGCCCAGGTCGCGGGCGACGTCCTGCGCGTCGCGCAGCGACGGGTCGTCGGTCGCGGCGGGCGGCGTCAGCGCGGCGTCGGCGTGCATCGTGGCGGGGCATCGGTGCCGGCGCGCCGGGCAGCGTGCGCCGCGGTGGCCGCGGCGCGCCCCCTATACTGCGCCGCACGTCGGGCTGCGTCCGCCGCGGGCGAACGTCGGCGTCGCCGGGGCCGGTTCGGATCGGTCACCGTCGGGGCTGCGATCAGCGCTGCAGCACGCGGATGCGGATGTCCAGCGGCGGCCATCCGGCGGCCTGCAGGCGCTGCTCGAGCGTCGGCAGGCACTGGCGCAGCTTGGCCGCGACGGCGCCGTTGGCGGCCAGCAGCACCCACTGCCGGTCGTCGCAGGGGCCGGGCAGGACGTGCGGGCGCAGCGCCTCGGGCAGCGCCTCGGCGGCCGTGGCCAGGCGTTCGCGGGACTCGCGCAGGCGCTGACCCAGCCGGGCGAGCGCGGCGCTGGACTCGATCGCGCTGGCCAGCGGCACGGCCGCCGGCGGCATCACCGCGGGGCCGCGCGGCGGAAACGTCGACGGCTTCGACATGCAGGGAGTGTAGCGATGCAGATCCTCGTCACCGGCACCGCGCCGGGCCGCAGCCGGGTGCTGCAGTTCTCGGCGCTGCAACTGGCGGCCTCCTCGCTGGCGGCGCTCGTCGCGCTGGTGCTGCTGTCGGGCCTGTCGTACCACTTCGTGTTCGCGAAGGCGGCGCGCGAGGGCTGGCCCGTGGTCAGCCAGATCGTGCGCTTCGTCGTGCGCGACGAGTTCGAGCAGCGCGACCGCTTCATGCGCGAGAACCTCGACGCGATGGCGCGCAAGGTCGGTGAACTGCAGGCGCGGCTGATGCAGCTCGAGGCGATGGGCGAGCGCGTCTCCGACCTCGCCGGCGTCAAGCCCGACGAACTGCGCCCGCTGCGCCGCGCGCAGGGCGACGGCGCGCGCGGCGGGCCGTTCGTCGCACCGGCGGCCGCGCCGTCGCTGGAGCACCTGCGCGCGCAGGTGCAGCAGCTCGAGCTGGCCGCCGGGCACCGCGCCGACGTGTTCACGCTGATCGAGTCGCGGCTGTTCGAGGCTCGGCTGGCCAGGCTGCTGGTGCCCAGCAGCAAGCCGGTGGACGGGCCGGTGGGCTCGGGCTTCGGCTTTCGCAGCGACCCTTTCACCGGCGAGCCGGCGCTGCACACCGGGCTCGACTTTCCGGCCGAGGTGGGCACGCCGATCCTTGCTGCCGCCGGCGGCGTGGTCGTCACCGCCGGCGAGCATCCGGCGTACGGGCAGCTCGTCGAGGTCGACCACGGCAACGGGTTGCTGACGCGTTACGCGCACGCGTCGCGGATGCTGGTGCGCGCCGGCGACCTGGTGCGCCAGGGCCAGCGCATCGCCGAGGTCGGCTCCACCGGCCGCTCCACCGGCGCGCACCTGCACTTCGAGGTGCTGCTCGACGGCGTGCCGCAGAACCCGGCGCGTTTCCTCGCCGGCCGGCCCGACGCGGGTGCGCGCGCCGCTGGCCAGCGCCGCCTGCGCGGCGCCAGGGGCTGACCCCCCGGGTGCTAAACTGCCGCGCTTCACGCGGCGGCGTGGCTGCGCCCGCGTCGCGCTGCGGCCGCCGGGCCGCAGGCCCGCCCCCACCGGCGCCGCATCGACGCCGCCGCAGCGCGCGATGCGCCGCCCCAACGCCTTGACCCGCCTCGCATGCTCAACGTCCTGACCGCCATCTTCGGCTCGCGCAACGACCGCCTGCTGAAGCAGTACCGCCGCGCCGTCGAACGCATCAACGCGCTCGAAGGCCAGTTCGAGAAGCTCGACGACGCGGCGCTGCGCGCCAAGACCGACGAGTTCCGCGAGCGCGTCGCCAAGGGCGAGACGCTCGACGCGCTGCTGCCCGAGGCCTTCGCCACGGTGCGCGAGGCGAGCAAGCGCGTGCTCAAGATGCGCCACTTCGACGTGCAGCTGATCGGCGGCATGGCGCTGCACGAAGGCAAGATCGCCGAGATGCGCACCGGCGAGGGCAAGACGCTGACCGCGACGCTGCCGGTGTACCTGAACGCGCTGCCGGGCAAGGGCGTGCACGTGGTCACCGTCAACGACTACCTCGCGCGCCGTGACGCCGAGTGGATGGGCCGGCTGTACGGCTTCCTCGGGCTGACCGTGGGCGTCAACGTGCCGGGGATGATGCGCGACGAGAAGCAGGCCGCGTTCGCCGCCGACGTCACCTACGGCACGAACAACGAGTTCGGCTTCGACTACCTGCGCGACAACATGGTCTACGAGACGCGCGACCGCGTCGCGCGCGGGCTGAACTACGCGATCGTCGACGAGGTCGACTCGATCCTGATCGACGAGGCGCGCACGCCGCTGATCATCAGCGGCCAGGCCGAGGACCACACCGAGCTGTACGTGCGCATCAACGCGATCGTGCCCGGGCTGAAGAAGCAGGTCGGCGAGGCCGACCCGCGCACCGGCCAGGGGGTGATCGAGGCCGGCGACTTCACCGTCGACGAGAAGACCCACCAGGTGTTCCTCACCGAGCAGGGCCACGAGCGCGCGGAGGAACTGCTGACGCAGGCCGGCCTGCTCGCCGAGGGCGCGAGCCTGTACGACCCGGCCAACATCGCGCTGATGCACCACGTCTACGCGGCGCTGCGCGCGAACCACCTGTACCACCGCGACCAGCACTACGTCGTGCAGCAGGGCGAGCACGGTCCCGAGGTGGTGATCGTCGACGAGTTCACCGGCCGCCTGATGACCGGGCGCCGCTGGAGCGACGGGCTGCACCAGGCCGTCGAGGCCAAGGAAGGCGTGCCGATCCAGAGCGAGAACCAGACGCTGGCGTCGATCACGTTCCAGAACTACTTCCGCATGTACGGCAAGCTCGCCGGCATGACCGGCACCGCCGACACCGAGGCCTACGAGTTCAAGGAGATCTACGGCCTGGAGACGGTGCTCATCCCGCCGAACCGGCCGATGATCCGCAAGGACGAGCTCGACCTCGTGTACAAGACCGCGCGCGAGAAGTACGACGCCGTGATCGCCGACATCCGCGACTGTCACGAGCGCGGCCAGCCGGTGCTGGTGGGCACCACGTCGATCGAGAACTCCGAGCTCGTCTCCGGCCTGCTGCAAAAGGCGCAGCTGCCGCACCAGGTGCTCAACGCCAAGCAGCACGCGAAGGAGGCCGAGATCGTCGCGCAGGCCGGGCGGCCGAAGATGATCACGATCGCCACCAACATGGCCGGCCGCGGCACCGACATCGTGCTCGGCGGCAACGTCGAGAAGCAGATCCAGCTGCTCGAGGCCGACCCCGCACTGTCCGACGCCGACCGGCAGGCCCGCGCGAGCAAGCTGCGCGACGAGTGGCAGTCGCTGCACGGGCAGGTCGTCGGCGTGGGCGGCCTGCGCATCATCGCCACCGAGCGCCACGAGAGCCGGCGCATCGACAACCAGCTGCGCGGCCGTGCCGGCCGCCAGGGCGATCCCGGCTCGTCGCGTTTCTACCTGTCGCTCGAAGACCCGCTGATGCGCATCTTCGCCGGCGACCGCGTGCGCGCGATCATGGACCGGCTGAAGATGCCCGACGGCGAGGCCATCGAGGCCGGCATCGTCACGCGCAGCATCGAGAGCGCGCAGCGCAAGGTCGAGGCGCGCAACTTCGACATCCGCAAGCAGCTGCTCGAGTACGACGACGTCGCCAACGACCAGCGCAAGATCGTCTACTCCGACCGCAACGCGC
>NZ_DAOKZA010000085.1:0-7341 GCF_035325925.1 Azohydromonas sp.
CGGCAGCGCGATCTTCGGCCAGCCCGACTACGCCAAGGTCATCGCCGCGATGCGCGGGGCGCTCGCCGCCTGACGCGGGGCGCGGTTCACGGCGCACCGACGCCGCCCGCGCTCCACGCACCGCCCGCCGTCGAGCGCGAAGCGCGCAGCGGCAGGTTCACGTCACCGCGGCCGCTCGAACACCCAGTTCAGCGTCGTGCGCCGGCGCAGCCGGTAGCCGCGCGACGCGAACAGCGCGCCGATCTCGTCGGCGGTGTCGGCCTTGAACTCGGTGATCGCCAGCGCCGGCAGCAGCGCGTCGGGGGCGTGGGCGAAGAAATGCCGCAGCACCGGCGGCTCGTGGCCCTCGATGTCGATCTTCAGCGCGTCGACGCGCTCGACGCCGTGCGCGCGCAGCAGCGCCAGCAGCGTCGTCACCGGCACCTCGACGGCATCGCGATCGCCGCCCGCGCGCGCAGCTTCGCCGGCCTGCAGCGTGTTCTCGCCGCGCTGCGCCGGGTTCACCAGCAGGGTGGCGGTGCCGTCGTGGTCGCTGAGCGCGGTCGGGCACAACTCGATCGTCGTCAGGCCGTTGGCGGCGACGTTGAAGGCCAGCCGGCGGCGCATCTCGGGGTCGGGCTCGACGGCGATCACGCGCACCCGCTCGCGCAGCCGAGCCAGCACGTGCAGGCTGTACAGCCCGGCGTTGGCGCCGACATCGACGAAGGTCGCCCCAGGCTGCAGCCGTTCGTCGAGCAGACGCAACTCGTCGGCGTCGGCGCGCATCGGCGCGAACAGCATCTTCGTCTCGGCGATGTTGCCGCGCGGCATCAGCCGCAGCCGCAGCCCCCACACCTCGACGTCGAGCGGCGTGTGCACGCCGTACTTCACCGGCCGGCGCACCAGGTGCGCGAAGCGCTGCGCGACGCGCCCGCCGGCGGCCAGCCGGTGGCAGGCCTGCAGTCGCGCGCGCACGCGCGGCGGCGGCGCGTAGGTGCCCCACGGTGCGCGGTCGTCGAAGCGCAGCGCGTGGGGCATCGGGCCTGCGTTCATCGCGCGGCCGGCGCGATCGAGCTGTGCTGCGGCAGCACCTCGCCGCTGCCGGCCAACTGCCGGTTGTGCGCCTTGTTGCGCTCGACCTGCTCGGCGTGGCGGTACGAACGCGGGTGGTCGAGGTGCAGCATCACCAGCGAGTGGCGCGCGCGTGCGCCGCGCACGCCGGCGTTGTTCAGTCGGATGCCCAGGTTGCGGTCAGCGCCGCCGTAGCCCATCGCCTCGTCGAAGCCGGCCACACGCAGCAGGTCGTCGCGCCAGGCGCCGGCGTTGTTACCGACGAAGGCGTCACGCGGCGTCAGCCAGTCGAGCAGCCGCGCGAGCCGCCCGGCGCGCAACAGTCGCGCGCGCGGCACGGCGACGCCCTGCGAGCGCAGGTAACCGGCGTCGAACAGGCGCTGGCTCTCGATCAACGCGGCGTCGAGCGCGTGCTCGTGGAACGCCGCGGGCAGGTTGACGTGGCTGCCGCCGGCGAGGAAGCAGCCGCGCCGCAGGCGCGCGGCGTAGGCGGCGACGAGGTCGTCGCGCGGCACGCAGTCGGCATCGGTGAAGACGAGGAAGTCGCTGTCGGACTCGACGATGGCGCGGTTGACGATGCGCCACTTGCCGAAGCCCTCGTGTGGCTGGCGCAGGTGGCGCAGCGCGAACGGCGCGAGCGCGCGGTGGCGCTCGACGACCGCGCGCACGTCGTCGCGCTCGCCGTCCTCGGCGACGATCAGTTCGTGCGGCGGCGTGCGCTGCACGCGGTAGCCGAGCAGCGCCCAGTCGAGTGCGCGCGCGTTCGCGTGCGCGGCGACGACGACGCCGATGCGCGGCAAGGGGGGGGCGGGCGGCACGCGGGCATTGTGCCCGCGGCGCCGGCGCAGTCGGCCTGCTAGACTTGAGCGCATGTTCACTTCGCGCAAGCAGACTCCGCGCTCCAGGTCGATCGACCGGGGAGCCTGGCCCTGGCGTCGCTGGCCCGCCTGAGTCTCGTTTGCCGCCGGCGGTCGTCGCGACGCGCCGATCGGCTCCCGCCGCAGGCCGCCGTGCCGGCGGCATTTCCCGCGTAGCACCGGCGGCTTGCGCCGCGCGGTGCGCCACCGGGTCAGGAGAAACCGCCAAGTGATCACCGAACTCGAATTCCGCAGCCTCGCCGCGCAGGGCTACAACCGCATCGCGCTGATTGCCGAGGCCTTCGCCGACCTCGAGACCCCGCTGTCGCTGTACCTCAAGCTCGCCGGCGGCAGCAAGCACAGCTTCCTGCTCGAGTCCGTGGTCGGCGGCGAGCGCTTCGGGCGCTACTCGTTCATCGGCCTGCCGGCGCGCACGCTGTTGCGGGCCACTGGCATGCGCACCGAGGTCGTCACCGACGGCGCCGTCGTTGAGACGCACGACGGCAATCCGCTCGACTTCATCGCGGCGTACCGGCAGCGCTTCAATCCGGCGCTGCGCCCCGGGTTGCCGCGTTTCTGCGGCGGGCTCGCCGGCTACTTCGGCTACGACACCGTGCGCTTCATCGAGAAGCGGCTGGCGGCCACGCGCAAGGGCGGCGGCATCGGCACGCCCGACGTGATGCTGCTGCAAACCGAGGAACTGGCGGTGATCGACAACCTGTCGGGCCGGCTGTACCTGATCGTCTGGGCCGACCCGCGCCAGAGCGAGGCCTACTTCCACGGCAAGAAGCGCCTGGGCGAGCTGACCGACCGCCTGCGGTTCTCGGTGACCGCGCCGCAGGTGCGGCGCGGTCCGTCGTACGCGGTCGAGCGCGAGTTCGCGAAGGCCGACTTCATGCGCGCCGTCGAGCGCGCCAAGGCCTACATCGCCGCCGGCGACTGCATGCAGGTCGTCGTCGGCCAGCGGCTGAAGAAGCGCTACACCGAGAGCCCGCTGTCGCTGTACCGCGCGCTGCGATCGCTCAACCCGAGCCCGTACATGTACTACTACGACATGGGCGGTTTCCAGATCGTCGGCGCCAGTCCCGAAATCCTGGTGCGCGACGAGCAGGACGCCGAGGGCCACCACACGGTGACGGTGCGGCCGATCGCCGGCACCCGGCCCCGCGGCGCGACGCCCGAGCAGGACAAGGCCAACGAGGCCGAACTGCTCGCCGATCCGAAGGAACGCGCCGAGCACGTGATGCTGATCGACCTGGCGCGCAACGACATCGGCCGCATCGCCGAGACCGGCAGCGTGAAGGTGACGGAGGCGTTCGGCATCGAGCGCTACTCGCACGTGATGCACATCGTCAGCAACGTCGAGGGGCGGCTGAAGGCGGGCCTGTCGGCGCTCGACGTGCTCAAGGCGAGCTTTCCGGCCGGCACGCTCAGCGGCGCGCCGAAGATCCGCGCGATGGAGGTCATCGACGAGCTCGAGCCGGTCGAGCGCGGCATCTACGGCGGCGCGGTGGGCTACCTCAGCTTCGCCGGCGACATGGACGTGGCCATCGCGATCCGCACCGGCGTCGTCAAGGACAACGTCCTGTACGTGTCCGCCGGCGCCGGCGTGGTCGCCGACTCGGTGCCCGAGCTCGAGTGGCAGGAAACCGAGGCGAAGGCGCGGGCGGTGCTGCGCGCTGCCGAGCTGGTCGAGGAGGGGTTCTGATCGTGCTGCTGATGATCGACAACTACGACTCGTTCACCTACAACCTGGTGCAGTACTTCGGCGAGCTCGGCGAGCCGGTGCGCGTGTTCCGCAACGACGAGATCACGCTCGAGGGCATCGCCGAGCTGAACCCCGAGCAGCTCGTGCTGTCGCCGGGGCCGTGCTCGCCGGCGCAGGCGGGCATCTGCGTCGAGGCGGTCCGCGCGTTCACCGGACGCATCGCGATCCTCGGCGTGTGCCTGGGGCACCAGTGCATCGGCGCGGCGCTGGGCGGGCGCATCGTCCGCGCCGGCCGGCAGATGCACGGCAAGACGAGCAGCGTCACGCACGACGGCCAGGGGCTGTTCGACGGCCTGCCGAACCCGTTCACCGTGATCCGCTACCACTCGCTGGCGATCGAGCGCGCCACGCTGCCCGACGTGCTGGCGATCACTGCGGCGTCGGAGGACGCCGAGATCATGGGCGTGCGCCACCGCGAGCTGGCCGGCAGCGCGACGCCGCTTGAGGGCGTGCAGTTCCACCCCGAGTCGATCCTCACCGAACACGGCCACGCGCTGCTGCGCAACTTCCTGCGCGCCAGCCGCGTGCCGGCCACCGCCTGAGGCGCCCCCGGGCTGTGCACCGCCAGAACCCGATCGAAGGACCACCATGCCGATCACCGACACCGAAGCCCTGACGCGCGTCATCGAGCACCGCGAGATCTTCCACGACGAGATGCTGGCGCTGATGCGCCGCATCATGAGCGGCGAGATGTCGCCGCTGATGATCGCTGCGCTGACCATCGGCCTGCGCGTGAAGAAGGAGACCATCGGCGAGATCGCCGCCGCGGCGCAGGTGATGCGCGAGTTCGCGACGCCGGTCGCGGTGGCCGACCGTACGCACCTGGTCGACATCGTCGGCACTGGCGGCGACGCGTCGCACACGTTCAACATCTCGACCGCGGCCGCGTTCGTCGCCGCCGCGGCCGGCGCGCGCGTGGCCAAGCACGGCGGACGCAGCGTGTCATCGACCAGCGGTAGCGCCGACGTGATGGAGGCGCTGGGTGCACACATCGCGCTCACCCCCGAGCAGGTCGGTCAATGCATCGCCGAGACCGGCGTGGGCTTCATGTTCGCGCCGAACCACCACCCGGCGATGAAACACGCCGCGCCGGTGCGCAAGGAGCTGGGCGTGCGCACCATCTTCAACATCCTCGGCCCGCTGACCAACCCGGCCGGCGCGCCGAACCAGCTGCTCGGCGTGTTCCACCCGGACCTGGTCGGCATCCAGGTGCGCGTGCTGCAGCGACTCGGCAGCGAGCACGTGATGGTGGTCTACGGCATGAACGGCATGGACGAGATTTCGCTGTCGGGCGAGACCCTGGTCGGCGAGCTGAAGGACGGCGAAGTGCGCGAGTACGTGGTCCACCCGAGCGACTTCGGGTTGCCGGTGTACGACAGCCGCGTGCTCAGGGTCGCCAACCGGGACGAGTCGGTGCAGTGCATCCAGCGTGCGCTGGCCAACGAGGACGGCCCGGTGCGCGACATCGTGCTGCTCAACGCCGGTGCGGCGCTGTACTGCGCCAACGTCGCGACCTCGGTGGCCGACGGCGTGCGCCTGGCGCGCGAGGCGGTCGCATCGGGCCGCGCGCTGGCCAAGCTCAGCCAGTTCGTCTCGGCGACCCAGCGCCTGCGCGCGGCCTGACGATGGACGACATCCTGCAGCGCATCGTCGCGGTCAAGCGCGAGGAGGTGGCCGCGGCGCTGCGCGCGCGCGGCGCCGCGCAGGTGCGCGCCGACGCGCGTGCGCGCGCCGACCTGCGCGACTTCGTCGGCGCGCTGCGCACCAAGGCGGCCGCCGGGGACGCGGCGGTGATCGCCGAGGTCAAGAAGGCCAGCCCGAGCAAGGGCGTGCTGCGCGAGCACTTCGTTCCCGCCGAGATCGCGGTGAGCTATGCGCGCCACGGTGCGGCGTGCCTGAGCGTGCTCACCGACGCGCGCTTCTTCCAGGGCTCGCCGGCGTACCTCGAACAGGCGCGCGCGGCCTGCGCGCTGCCGGTGCTGCGCAAGGACTTCATCGTCGACGCCTACCAGGTCGACGAGGCGCGCGCGATGGGCGCCGACTGCATGCTGCTGATCGCCGCGTGCCTCGACGATGCGCGGATGGCGGACCTCGAGGCGCAGGCGCTGGAGTGGGGCATGGCGGTGCTGGTCGAGGTGCACGACGCGGCCGAACTCGACCGCGCGCTGCGCCTGCGCACGCCGCTGGTCGGCGTCAACAACCGCAACCTGCGCACCTTCGAGGTCTCGCTGCAGACCACGCTGGACCTGCTCGGGCGGGTGCCCGCCGATCGCTTGCTCGTCACCGAGTCGGGCATCCTGGAGCGCGACGACGTGCAGCGCATGCGCGACGCCGGCGTGCGCGCGTTCCTGGTCGGCGAGGCGTTCATGCGTGCCCCCGACCCCGGCCTGGCGCTCGCCGCGCTGTTCGCGCCGCCGCGCGCGTGAGCGGCGCCGACAACCGCCTGCGCGGCCGGCTGGCCGACCACCTGCGCGGTGGCCTGACCGAGGTCGACGCCGGCTGGGCGCCTCTGGTCGAGCGCTGGCGCGACGGCGATGCCGGCGCGGCGCTGGTGCGCTTCGTCGACGCGCGGCTGACGCAGGGGGCCGTGGTGTATCCGGCGCAACCGTTGCGCGCGCTGTGCTGGACGCCGCGCGAGGCGGTGCGCGTGGTGATCCTCGGCCAGGATCCGTACCATGGCGCCGGGCAGGCGGAGGGACTGGCCTTTTCGGTGCCCGACGGGGTGGCGATGCCGCCGAGCCTGCGCAATGTGCTCGCCGAGTGGCAGCGTGACCTGCGCCAGCCGATGCCGGCCAGTGGCCATCTGGGCGCCTGGGCGCGTGCCGGCGTGCTGCTGCTCAACGCCGTGCTGACAGTCGAGGACGGTGCGCCGGGCAGTCACGCCGGTAGAGGTTGGGAAGCGCTCACTGACGCCGTCGTGGCTGAATTGGCAAGACACGACGATCCGATCGCTTTCCTGCTGTGGGGCGCGCATGCGCAGGCCAAGCGCCGGCTGATCGATGGCGGGTCGGGGCGGCACTTGGTGCTGCAGTGCAATCACCCATCGCCGCTGTCGGCGCGGCGCGGCCCGACGCCGTTTGTCGGCTGTGCGCATTTCGCGCATGCGGCGGCGTACCTGGGCGTCCACGGTCGACCCGTCGACTGGGCGCTGCCGGCGGGTTGATTGCTGCCCTTGGGCGCCCGTGCTATATTCTGCGGTTCGCCGCGGAGGGGTGCCCGAGTGGTTAAAGGGGGCAGACTGTAAATCTGTTGGCTTACGCCTACGCTGGTTCGAATCCAGCCTCCTCCACCAAAGCGAACACGAGTTGATGCGTCGACTGGCGGTGCTCCCGGGCGGGAGTAGTTCAATGGTAGAACCCCAGCCTTCCAAGCTGATGATGCGGGTTCGATTCCCGTCTCCCGCTCCAGTGCGCCGGTCTTGTCGCCAGGGGTCTGGGTTCGTCGGTGCCCAGGCCCGTGTCGATGCCCATGTGGCTCAGTGGTAGAGCACTCCCTTGGTAAGGGAGAGGTCACGCGTTCGATCCGCGTCATGGGCACCAAAGTTCAGGTCGTAGAAGCGGGTTCGCTGCGCGAGCCCTTTCCTTGGATGGAGAAATCGAATGGCTAAGGGTAAGTTCGAGCGCACGAAGCCGCACGTGAACGTGGGCACGATTGGTCACGTGGACC
>NZ_DAOKZA010000086.1:0-7341 GCF_035325925.1 Azohydromonas sp.
CGCCGCGCGATCGCCGCGCAGCAGGCCGGCGAGTTCGCCGACGAGATCACGCCGTTCGACGTCGCGACGCGGCGGCCGAACCTCGACACCGGCGACGTCGACGTCTCGACGCGCACCGTGCACCTCGACGAAGGCCCGCGCGCCGACACCACGCTCGAGGCGCTGGCGAAGCTCAGGCCCGTGTTCGCCGCGCCGAAGGACCCCACCGGCAAGCCCACCGGCATGGGCAGCGTGACGGCGGGCAACAGCTCCCAGACCAGCGACGGCGCGGGCTGCTTGATCCTGGCCAGCGAGGCCGCGATCAAGCGTTTCGACCTCAAGCCGCTGGCGCGTTTCGTCAGCTTCGCGTCGCGCGGCGTGCCGCCCGAGATCATGGGCATCGGCCCGATCGAGGCGATCCCGGCCGCGCTGAAGTCGGCCGGGCTCAAGCTCGACGACCTGGGCTGGATCGAGCTCAACGAGGCCTTCGCCGCGCAGTCGCTGGCGGTGATCGACAGCGTCGGGCTGAACCCGGCGGTGGTCAACCCGATGGGCGGCGCGATCGCGCTGGGCCACCCGCTGGGCGCCACCGGCGCGATCCGCGCCGCCACCGTCGTGCACGCGCTGCGCCGCAAGCAGCTGAGATACGGCATGGTGACGATGTGCGTCGGCACCGGGCAGGGCGCGGCGGGCATCTTCGAGAGGGTTTGACCCCCCGGAAGCGCCTTCGGCGCCACCCCCATGGGCTACGAAGTGGCCCCTTCTTGGCCTTGGGGTGCCGCCAACGGACCGGCGAGGCCGGATCCGCGGCGGCAGCTCGACGAGGTCGACACCATTCGGTGCGGACGTCTCGGTCGCCAGCATGTTTGAACGGAGGACGGCGATGGACCACATCAAGACCGCGGTCGTGAACGGCGTGGCGACGATCGAGATCGCCCGGCCCGAGAAGAAGAACGCGCTGACGCAGGCGATGTACACGGCGATGGCCGACGCGATCGCGGCGGCGCTCGCGGCACGCGAGGTGCGCGCGGTGCTGATCACCGGCCAGCCCGGCATCTTCACGTCGGGCAACGACATCGAGGACTTCGTGCAGCGCCCGCCGCAGGGCGAGGACAGCCCGGTGTTTCGCTTCATGCGCGCACTGCTCGAGTGCGACAAGCCGGTCGTCGCCGCGGTGACGGGCGCGGCGATCGGCATCGGCACGACGATGCTCTTGCACTGCGACTTCGTCTACGTCGCCGACGACGCGCGGCTGGCGATGCCCTTCGTCGGCCTCGCGCTGGTGCCCGAATACGCGTCGAGCCTGCTCGTGCCGCGGCTGATGGGGCAGCGCAAGGCGGCCGAGAAGCTGCTGCTCGGCGACCCGTTCAGCGGCGCCGAGGCCGTCGAGTGCGGCATCGCGAACGCGGTGCTGCCGGCCGCCGAGGTGCTGCCGCAGGCGCGGCGGGTGGCCGAGCGGTTCAACGCGCTCCCGCCCGGTGCGGTGCGCGACGCCAAGGCGCTGATGCACGCGCCGCACCGCGAGCAGATCCTGCAGGTCATCGCCGCCGAGGCCGAGATCTTCGGCCGCCGGCTGCGCAGCCCCGAGGCGATGGAGGCGTTCCAGGCCTTCTTCCAGAAGCGCGCGCCGGACTACGGCAAGTTCTGAAGTGAACCCCCCCGAAGCGCCTTCGGCGCCTCCCCCCCAGGGGGGCGCCGCCAGCGGACCGGCGAAGCCGGATCCGCGGCGGCCGCTTGAAGGCTCGCGGTCCATCGGTCGTGGGTGCCTCGGGCACGGCATGGTCAGTTGACATGGGGAGCACCGCGCGATGAGCCTCGCGGCCAAGCTCGTGCTGAGCCCGCTGCTCGTCGCGCAGGCGCTGGCCACGCGCCGGCGCCTGCCGCGGCTGCCCGAGGCCGAGGGGCCTCGCGAAGGTGTCGTCGGCACCGGCTCGCGCATGCTGCGGCTGCTGATCGGCGGCGACTCGTCGGCCGCCGGCGTCGGGGTCGCGACGCAGGACCAGGCACTGGCCGGTCACACCGCGCGCGAGCTCGCGAGGCGCGTCGACGCCGCGGTGGCGTGGCGGCTGGTCGCGCGCTCCGGGCTGACGACGGCGCAGTGCGCCGACCTGCTCGCCGGCGCCGCCGAGCCGTGGCGCGCCGACGTGGCCGTGTTCGCGCTCGGCGTCAACGACGTCATCGAGCAGGTGCCGCCGCGGCGTGCCGTTGCGGCGCGCGAGCGGCTGCTGCACCTGCTGCGCGAACGTGCCGGCGTGCGGCACGTGGTGTTCATGCCGCTGCCGCCGGTGCACCGCTTTCCGGGCCTGCCGCAGCCGCTGCGCTGGGTCATGGGCGCCGACGCGCGCCGCCACGACCACGCGCTGGCGCGCTGGGCGGCCGGGCGCGACGACGCGAGCCACGTCCCGATCGACCTGCCGCTGGATCCGAACGTGATGGCCAGCGACGGCTTCCACCCCGGCGAGCCGGTGTACCGCGTCTGCGGCCTCGCGCTCGCCGAGCACATCGCCACCACCGTGTGGCCCCGACTGACCCCGACGGAGACGCCACGATGAGCCCATCGCTGAACGGCAAGACCCTGTTCGTCACCGGCGCCAGCCGTGGCATCGGGCTGGCGATCGCCAAGCGCGCCGCCGCCGACGGCGCGAACGTCGTGCTGGTGGCCAAGACCACCGAGCCGAACCCGAAGCTCCCCGGCACGCTGTACAGTGCCGCCGAGGAGGTCGAGGCCGCGGGCGGCCGGGCGCTGCCGGTGCCCACCGACATCCGCGACGAGAACGCGGTGGCCGCCGCGGTGAAGGCCGCGGTCGGGCGTTTCGGCGGCATCGACATCCTGGTCAACAACGCCAGCGCGATCAGCCTCACCGGCACCGCGGCGACGCCGATGAAGCGCTTCGACCTGATGTTCGGTGTCAACGTGCGAGGCACCTATTGCTGCACGCAGGCGTGCCTGCCGCATCTGATCGAAGCCGGCAAGTCGGGGCGCAACCCGCACGTGCTGAACATGGCGCCGCCGCTGAGCCTGAGGCCGCACTGGTTCGCGCACCACACCGCATACACGATGGCCAAGTACGGCATGAGCATGTGCACGCTGGGCCACGCGGCCGAATTCGCGCGCCACGGCATCGGCGTCAACAGCCTGTGGCCGCGCACCGCGATCGCCACCGCGGCGCTGCAGATGATCCCCGGCGTCGACGTCGCCAAGTGCCGCAAGCCCGAGATCCTGGCCGACGCCGCCCACCTCGTCCTGACCAGCGACGCGAGGACGACCAGCGGCAACTTCTTCATCGACGACACGCTGCTCGCGCAGCACGGCGTCGCCGACCTCGACCGCTACAGCGTCGTGCCGGGGACGACCGACTTCATCCCGGACTTCTTCGTCGACTGAGCGCCGGCCGGGGGCGGGGTGTCGCCACGCCGGCGCTCGTGCGTCGGTCGTCGCGACGGCGCGTCGTCACGAGCGTGAAGCCGCGCTGTTCAGGGACGCGGCACCGGCGTCGGCCGCCCCTGCGCGTCGGTTGCGACGTAGGTCAGCGTCGCCTCGGTGACCTTGACGACGTCGTGCTGGCGCGACAGGTGCTGTGCGTAGACCTCGACGTTGACGGTGATCGACGTGTTGCCGACGCGCACGATCTCGGCGTAGAAGCTCAACAGGTCGCCCACGCGAACCGGCTGCTTGAACACGAACTGGTTCACCGCGACCGTGGCCATGCGCCCCTGCACCAGCCGCGCCGGCAGCACCGCGCCGGCGAGGTCGACCTGCGCCATCACCCAGCCGCCGAAGATGTCGCCGTTGGCGTTGACGTCGGCCGGCATCGGGATCACGCGCATCACCAGCTCCTTGTCGGTCGGCAGCTCGACCCCGGTCGGGCGCGATTCGTCGGACATGGGCATGATGCGGGCTTCCTGAGCCGAAGATTCTCACACGATGCGCGCGCTCGCCCGCGACTCCGCCGCGGCCCTGCCCACCGCCGACCCGGCGCAGCGCCGCTCCGACTGGGGCACGCTGGCCAAGCTGCTGCCGTACCTGTGGCGCTACCGCTGGCGCGTCGCGCTGGCGCTGGGTTTCATGCTCGCGGCCAAGGGCGCCAACGTCGGCGTGCCGGTGCTGCTGAAGAACCTGGTCGACCGGCTGGCGATCCGGCCCGGCGACGCGGCCGCGTTGCTGGTCGTGCCGGTCGGCCTGATCGTCGCCTACGGCGCGCTGCGGCTGTCGACGACGCTGTTCACCGAACTGCGCGAGCTGACCTTCGCCAAGGCCACCGAGGGCACGGCGCGCAGCATCTCGCTGCAGGTGTTCCGCCACCTGCACGCGCTGAGCCTGCGCTTCCACCTCGAGCGCCAGACCGGCGGCATGACGCGCGACATCGAGCGCGGCACGCGCGCGGTGCACTCGCTGATCTCGTATTCGCTGTACAGCGTCCTGCCCACGCTGGTCGAGGTGGGCCTGGTGCTGGGCATCCTGGCGTGGAAGTTCGACGCGGTGTTCGCGTGGATCACGCTGGCGGCGCTGGTCGTCTACGTGACGTTCACGGTGACCGTCACCGAGTGGCGCACGGTGTTTCGACGGCACATGAACGAGCTCGACGCCAGCGCGCACACGCGCGCGATCGACGCGCTGCTGAACTACGAGACCGTCAAGTACTTCAACAACGAGGAGTTCGAGGCCCGCCGCTACGACGAGAACCTCGAGCGGCTGCGCCGCGCGGCGCTGAAGAGCCAGAGCACGCTGAGCCTGCTCAACAGCGGGCAGCAGCTGATCATCGCGGTGGCGCTGGTGGCGATGCTGTGGCGCGCCACCGCCGGCGTCGTCGCCGGCCAGCTCACGCTCGGCGACCTGGTGATGATCAACGCCTTCATGATCCAGCTGTACATCCCGCTGAACTTCCTCGGCGTGCTGTACCGCGAGATCAAGCAGAGCCTGACCGACCTCGACAAGATGTTCGGCCTGCTCGAGCGCGAGCGCGAGGTGGCCGACGCCCCCGGTGCGCCGGACCTGGTCGTCACGCGCGGCGTGGTGCGCTTCGAGGACGTGTCCTTCGCCTACGACCCGGCGCGGCCGATCCTGCACGGCATCGGTTTCGAGATCCCGGCCGGCAAGACCGTGGCCGTCGTCGGTCCCTCGGGCGCCGGCAAGAGCACGCTGGCGCGGCTGCTGTACCGCTTCTACGACGTCGGCGGCGGGCGCATCACGATCGACGGGCAGGACATCCGCGCCGTCACGCAGGACAGCCTGCGCCGCGCGATCGGCATCGTGCCGCAGGACACCGTGCTGTTCAACGACACCGTCGAGTACAACATCGCCTACGGCCGCCCGGGCGCGGGCCACGACGAGGTGGTGGCCGCGGCGCGCGGCGCGCACATCCACGACTTCATCGTCTCGACGCCGAAGGGCTACGAGACGATGGTCGGCGAACGCGGGCTGAAGCTGTCGGGCGGCGAGAAGCAGCGCGTGGCGATCGCGCGGACCCTGTTGAAGGACCCGCCGATCCTGATCTTCGACGAAGCCACCTCGGCGCTCGACTCGGCCAACGAACGCGCGATCCAGGCCGAGCTGAAGAGCGCCGCGCAGGGCAAGACCGCGCTGGTGATCGCGCACCGGCTGAGCACGGTGGTCGACGCGCACGCCATCGTCGTGCTCGACGCCGGGCGCATCGTCGAGCAGGGCACGCACGCCGAGCTGCTCGCACGCGGCGGCGCCTACGCGCGCATGTGGCGGCTGCAGCAAAGCGGCGGTGGCACCGGCCGCGCAGAAGACGCCGCCGGCGTTCGCGTGCCATCGGCTTCGAAACCGGGGGCGCCGGGCCCGTGACGTTCGCGCGTGGTCGGCCGTGCGACCCCGGGCCGACCCGGTCCGCGCAGACGAACGCCAGTCTCGCGTGCCCGACCTCAGCGTCGTGTCACGCCGCGCGGAAGCGCACCGACCGGTAGGCCTCGCGCCGCTCGCGTCCGCCGAGCACCAGCTGCCACAGCTGGCCCTGACGCGAGCGGAAGAAGCCGGCGCAGCACAGCAGGTAGTAGCGGAACATGCGGAAGAAGCGCGGTGGGTAGCGGTCCTTCAACTGCGGCCACGCGCGCTCGAGGTTCGCGTACCACGCCATCAGCGTGCGCTCGTAGTCGGGGCCGAAGTTGTGCCAGTCCTCGATCAGGAAGCGGCCCTCGACGGATTGCGCGATCTCGACCGCCGACGGCAGCTTGCCGTTCGGGAAGATGTAGCGGTCGATCCAGGGGTCGGTGCGCGGCGACGTGACGTCGATGCCGATCGTGTGCAGCAGGAACAGCCCGTCGGGCCTGAGCAGACGGCGGGCTGCGTCGAAGTACGTCGTGTAGTTCTTCGGGCCGACGTGCTCGAACATGCCCACCGAGACGACGCGGTCGAACTGCCCCTGCAGGTCGCGGTAGTCCTGCAGCCTCAGCTCGACGGGCAGCCCCGCGCAGCGCTGCCGCGCCAGTGCCAGCTGCTCCCTCGACACGGTCACGCCGGTGACCCGCACGCCGAAACGCTCGGCGGCGTAGCGCGCCAGCCCGCCCCAGCCGCAGCCGATGTCGATCAGGCTCTGACCGGGTTCGAGCTGCAGCTTGCGGCAGATCAACTCGAGCTTGTCGGCCTGCGCCTGCTCCAGGTCGGCGGCGCGCTCCCAGTAGGCACACGAATAGACCATGCGTGAGTCGAGCATCGACTCGAACACGTCGTTGCCGGCGTCGTAGTGCTTCTCGCCGACCTCGAACGCACGCCCCTGCGACTGCAGGTTCAGCAGGCTGTGGCGCAGCGTCTCGAACGCCAGCCGCAGCTTCGCGGTGCCCACCGCCTTCGACTCGATGTCGGCGCGCATCAGCCGGTGGAACAGCTCGTCGAGCTGCTCGCAGTCCCAGTCGCCGTCCATGTACGACTCTCCCAGACCCAGCGACCACTGCGTCAGCACGCGGCGGTACAGCCGCGCGTCGCGCACCTGGATGTCCCACGGACGCGTGCCGTTGAGGCGCACGTCGGCGTGGGCGAGCAGTTCCTCGATGATCTTCGGCGCGCGTGCGTCGCTCTGCGGCGACGGCTGGCGCGACGGCAGGGTCGCTTGGTTCGATCCCATCGGGCTCCTCGTCGTCGGTGTCGTCGATCGGGTCGCGGGCCGCGGGGCCCGCCGGGGCCGGGCTGTCCTGCCGATTCTGCCGCCATCCGCGCGATCTGGCACCCCTGCGGCGATCGGCGCCGTCGACGGGCGCGATCGGCGCGGGCCCGGCGCGCACCCGATGGGACAATCGTCGCCATGATCGACACGCTGACCCTGACCCGCCCCGACGACTGGCACCTGCATCTGCGCGACGGCGCCGCGCTGACGGCGGTACTGCCACACACCGCGCGGCAGTTCG
>NZ_DAOKZA010000087.1:0-7238 GCF_035325925.1 Azohydromonas sp.
TCGGCGAAGTCGAGCATGTCGATCTTCTCGAGCTGGCTCGCCGCGCCGTACTCCGGCGTCATCACGTACATCGGCACGTCGACGTGCGGCACGATCGCCGCGTCGCCCTGGCCGATGCCCGAGGTCTCGACGACGATGAGGTCGAAGCCGGCGCATTGGCACGCCGCAACGACGTCGGGCAGCGCGGCACTGATCTCGCTGCCGGCCTCGCGCGTGGCCAGGCTGCGCATGTACACCCGCGGCCCGGCGCGCCACGGCCCGATCGCGTTCATGCGAATGCGGTCACCCAGCAGCGCGCCGCCACTCTTGCGCCGGCTCGGGTCGATGCTGACCACCGCGATGCGCAGCGCGTCGTCCTGGTCCAGTCGCAGCCGCCGGATCAGTTCGTCGGTGAGCGAACTCTTGCCCGCGCCGCCGGTGCCGGTGATGCCCAGCACCGGCACGCGAGCGGCCTGCGCGCGCTCGCGCATCGCCTGCACCAGCGCCGCGTCCGCGCGGCCGCCTTCCAGCGCGGTGATCAGCTGTGCCAGCGCGCGCCAGGCGGCGTCCGAGTGGCCGGTCACCGCGTCGAGGCTTGCCGGCGCGTGCGCTGCCAGGTCGACATCGCAGCGCATCAGCATCTCGCCGATCATGCCCTGCAGGCCCATGCGCTGGCCGTCCTCGGGGCTGTAGATGCGCGCCACGCCGTAGGCCTGCAACTCGCGGATCTCCGGCGCCACGATCACGCCGCCGCCGCCGCCGAAGACCTGGATGTGCGCGCCGCCGCGCTGGCGCAGCAGGTCGACCATGTACCTGAAGTACTCGACGTGTCCGCCCTGATACGAGCTGATCGCGACGCCCTGCACGTCTTCCTGCAGCGCCGCGGTGACCACCTCGTCGACCGAGCGGTTGTGGCCCAGGTGGATCACCTCGGCGCCCATGCCCTGCAGGATGCGGCGCATGATGTTGATCGCCGCGTCGTGGCCGTCGAACAGGCTGGCCGCCGTCACGAAACGCACTTTGTGCGTCGGGCGATAGCTCGCCAGCGCCTGGAACTCGGCGGACAGGTCGGTCATGGTCGGTCTCCGGGTCGAGGCAGGTCGAGATTGACGTTTACGTCAACGTCAATGGCAGTGTAGCGGCAGCCACCGGAGTGCGCAGGCCGGGCGCGCCGGACGCTGCCCGCGGGCGACCGGGTCCGTGACGATGGCCCCGCGGCGCACCGCCTGCTACCCTCGGGGTCCATGAGCTTCATGGCGATCGACATCGGCAACACCCGGCTGAAGTGGGCGCAGTATGCGTCGCCGCAGCCCGGTGCGGCGCTGCTGGCGCACGGCGCGGTGTTCCTCGAGACCATCGACGAACTCGCCGACGGCGAGTGGACGCGGCTGCAGCCGCCGTCGAGCATGCTCGGCTGCAACGTCGCCGGCGACCCGGTGCGACGCCGTGTCGAGGAGCAGCTCGAGTTGTGGGACGTCGAGCCGCGCTGGGTGGTGCCCAGCGCGCACGACGCCGGGGTCAGCAACGGCTACGACCACCCGGCGCGTCTCGGCGCCGACCGCTGGGTCGCGCTGATCGGTGCGCGCGCGCACATGCGCGAGCGCACGCGTGGTGCGCTGACGCGCCCGGTGCTGGTGGTCATGATCGGCACCGCGGTCACCGTCGACGCGCTCGACCCGCACGGTCACTTCCTCGGCGGCATCATCCTGCCGGGCCACGGCATCATGCTGCGGGCCCTCGAGAGCGGCACCGCGGGACTGCACGTGCCCACCGGCGAAGTGCGCGCCTTCCCGTCGAACACCTCGGACGGGTTGACCAGCGGCGGGACGTACGCGATCACCGGCGCGATCGAGCGCATGCACCGGCACCTCGCGACGCGATGCGGCACACGCCCGGCGACGCTGATCACCGGCGGCGCCGGCTGGAAGGTCGCGCCGTTCCTCGAGATCGAGCACGAACTCGTCGAGTCGCTGATCTTCGACGGGCTGCTGGCGCTGCAGTCGCACCGCCTGGCGCTGTAGCCGCGTCGCGGCTACAGGATGTAGCGCGACAGGTCGTCGTTCCTCGCCAGTTCGGCGAGCTTGGCGTCGACCGCGGCGGCGTCGATCGTCACCGACTGCCCGGCCAGCTTCGGTGCGTCGAAGCTGATGTCGTCGAGCAGCCGCTCGAGCACCGTGGCCAGGCGCCGCGCGCCGATGTTCTCGGTGCGCTCGTTGACGTCGAAGGCGATCTGCGCCAGCCGCCGGATGCCCTCGGGCGTGATCTGCAGCATCACGCCCTCGGTGGCCAGCAGCGCCTGATACTGCTTGACCAGGCTGGCATGGGTGCTCGACAGGATGGCCTCGAAGTCGTCGACGGTCAGCGAACCGAGCTCGACGCGGATCGGGAATCGCCCCTGCAGCTCGGGAATCAGGTCGCTGGGCTTGGACAGGTGGAAGGCGCCAGAGGCGATGAACAGCACGTGGTCGGTGCGCACCATGCCGTACTTGGTGTTCACCGTCGTGCCCTCGACCAGCGGCAGCAGGTCGCGCTGCACGCCCTGGCGGCTGACGTCGGCGCCGCCGTGCTCGGCGCGGCTGGCCACCTTGTCGATCTCGTCGATGAACACGATGCCGTTGCCCTCGGCGTGCGCGACCGCGGCGGTGCGGATGTCGTCCTCGTTGACCAGCTTGCCGGCCTCCTCGTCGACGAGCAACTTCATTGCCTCGCCGATGCGCAGCTTGCGGGTCTTCTTGCGCGTGCTGCCCAGCTGCGAGAACAGGCCCTTGAGCTGTTCGGCCATCTCCTCCATGCCCTGCGGCCCGAGGATCTCGAGCGCCGGCTTCGCGTCGGCGACGTCGACCTCGATCTCCTTGTCGTCGAGACTGCCCTCGCGCAGGCGTTTGCGCATGACCTGCCGCGCGGTGTTGTCGCCGCTCGGTGCGCCGTCGGCGGCGAAGCCCATGCCAGAGCGCGGCGGCGGGACGAGGATGTCGAGGATGCGGTCCTCGGCGGCGTCCTCGGCCAGCGCGCGCTTGGCCTTGATCTGGCGCTCGCGCTCCTGCTTGACGGCCACGTCGACCAGGTCGCGCACGATGCTGTCGACGTCCTTGCCGACGTAGCCGACCTCGGTGAACTTGGTCGCCTCGACCTTGACGAACGGCGCGTCGGCCAGCCGCGCCAACCGGCGCGCGATCTCGGTCTTGCCGACACCGGTCGGGCCGATCATCAGGATGTTCTTCGGCGTGATCTCGGCGCGCAGCTTCTCGTCGACCTGCTGTCGGCGCCAGCGGTTGCGCAGCGCGATGGCCACCGCCCGCTTGGCTTGCGCCTGGCCGACGATGTGGCGATCGAGTTCGGAGACGATCTCCTGCGGGGTCATGCTCATCGGACTGCCTTTCGGTGGCTGCGAGACCACCTCCCCGGGGAGGCGGGTGCCGCCTTCGGGCGGCCCGGCGACGGCGCTCGTCGCGTCACTCCAGCAGCTCGATCGTGTGATGCTGGTTGGTGTAGATGCACAGGTCGCCGGCGATCTCGAGCGACTTCTTGACGATCTCGCCCGGTGCCAGCTCGGTGTGGCCGAGCAGCGCGCGCGCCGCCGCCAGCGCGTACGCGCCACCCGAGCCGATCGCGATGATGCCGTGTTCGGGCTCGAGCACGTCGCCGGCGCCGGTGATGATCAGCGATGCCTCACGGTCGGCCACCGCCAGCATCGCCTCGAGACGGCGCAGCACGCGGTCGGTGCGCCAGTCGCGCGTGAGTTCGATCGCTGCGCGCACCAGGTGCCCCTGGTGCTTCTCGAGCTTGGCCTCGAAGCGCTCGAACAGCGTGAACGCGTCGGCGGTGGCGCCGGCGAACCCGGCGAGCACCTGGTCGCGGTGCAGCTTGCGCACCTTGCGTGCGCTGGCCTTGACGACGATGTTGCCCAGCGTGACCTGGCCGTCGCCGCCGAGCGCGACGCGCGGGCCGCGACGCACGCTGACGATGGTGGTGCCGTGGTAGCTTTCCATGGATGATGCTTCCGGGGCGCGCCGCAGGCGCCGTGCGTGCGTCAGACGTGGCGCACGCGCACCTTGGCGTGTTCGTTGATGCCCATCGCACCGAAAAACAACGCGACGAGGCGGTGCGCGTCGGTGAAGCTGACCTGGCGGCCCTCGCCGCGCCTGGCCAGCACCCAGTTCAGGAGGTCGCCGGCGGCGAGGAAGTCGACGCGGATCAGCCGTGCGCATGACACGTTGATCAGCGTCGCGCCGCCGAGTTCGTCGTCGAGGCGCTTGAGCGTGTCGTCGATGCCGCCGACCAGCTGTCCGGACAGCTCGACGCTCGCCATCTTGACCTCGGCCGTCGCCGGCACGCCGGCCTCGTCGATCAGCGACGACTCGAAGAAGGTCGTCGACACGCCGCTGACCTGCGACAGCGCCGGCGCGTGCGTGTGCCGCCCGGGACCGCTGATGCGCAGCCTGCACTTCGCGCGCTCCCACGACGGCGGAGACACCTCGTAAGTGACGCAGTAGTCGATCGCGACCTCGTCGAACTGGTCGGGCCGGTTGGCCAGCCGCAGCGCCTCCAGCCGCGCGACCCAGAACGCCGGGTCGGCATCACGCAGGCCGGTGGGGGCCTGCTCGGCCAGCGCGGCGAGCAGCCGATCGCCGGAGTGCCAGCGCATGTCCAGCGGCTGCGTCGCCCAGTGACGCATCAGCTCGGTCAGCTGCACCGCACCCTCGACCTCGACCGAGGCCAGTCGCGACCAGTCGAACACCCACGGCAGCGGCATCTGCAGCGTCTGCGAGCGCAGGCGCGCAACCGCATCGGCGTCGAGCACCTCCGGGCACACCCAACCGACCGAGTCGCCGGGATCGCTGCGCTTGCTCGCCGGACGCTGCTCGGCCACCGCATCGGCGACCAGGCGCGGCAGCGAGAACCACTGCGGCGCCGACCAGCCGAAGCGCTGCGCGTAGTCGAGCGCCAGCGCCTCGAACTTGTCCTGCTGCCCGGTGGCGCGGTACAGGTCGAAGCGCACCAGCCAGGTCTCGCCATGCTGGGCACGCGGGCCGTGGATCGCGGTCAGCGCGTCGAGCGAGCGTTCGCACTGGTCGAAGTCGGCATTCGCGAACGCGATCACCGCCTCGTCGAGCTCGGGGTCGTGCTGCACCTCGGTGAACTCGACCGGCGGCGGCTTCGCGCCGGCCGCGTAGGCCGGACCGACGGCCTCGGCGGGCACGGGCCGCCCCGGCTCGACGCCGGCCAACGGCGGCAGCCCGCCGCCCATCACCACCGGCGCGGGGGGCAGCGGCGGACGGTCCGGGTCGGGCAGCGGTGGCAGCGCGGGCAGCACGTCGCCGTCAGTGGACGACAGGCCGCTGGTGGGCGGCAGCGCGCCGCGGAACGCGGCAGGTTCGGTCGGGGCGTCGAAGAAGGCGGCCGGGCGCGTCGGCGCCGCCGGCAGCGGCGCGTTGCCGACCATCTGCTGCTCGATCTCGTCGATCTTGGCCTTCACGCCGCCGTCGCCGCGCGAGGCGTTGTCCGACAGCTTGGCCTCGGAGTCGAGGCGCGACACCGTGCCGCCGAGCGCGGCGAGCTGCTCGGGCGTCAGCCCCTCGCGGCGCACACGGCGCAGCATGTCGAACTCGCTCTTGCGCACGAAGTCGTTGCGCCGCTTGCGCTCGACCATCGCCTTGAGCTCGGACTTCTCGATCTCGCCGCTGCCGGTGGCGTCCTGGCGCGAGTTGAGATCGGCCCAGTCCGTCGTCGGGTTGGCGACGAAGCGCACGACCTTGCGCAGGAAGCTCTCGCCGTCTTTCGGTTCGGGCATCTCGGCGTGAGGGCAAGCTCAGGCGCGGCGCGCGGCGCCGACGCGCCATCGTCGCCGGTTCATGACCTGGCGGTGGGGTGTCATCTCAACGGCCGGGGCGCACGAAGTGCCCCGCGCGGCCGCTGCGGCACCACCGCCACGCCAGAGACCGCCGCGGCGCCGGCTCGGCCGGTCCGCTGGCGGCGCCCTCTCGAGCAGGAGGCGCCGAAGTGGGCGCAGGGAGGGTGGGCCATCTCAATCGCCGAACATCTTCTGTTTCATCTCGCGGCGCTGCTGCGCCTCGAGCGACAGCGTCGCCGTCGGCCGTGCGAGCAGGCGGCGCAGCCCGATCGGCTCGCCGGTCTCGTCGCAGTAGCCGTACTCGCCGGCCTCGATGCGCGCCAGCGACTGCGAGATCTTCTTCAGCAGCTTGCGCTCGCGGTCGCGGGTGCGCAGCTCGAGCGCGTGCTCCTCCTCGATCGTCGCGCGGTCGGCCGGGTCGGGCACGATGCTCGTGTCCTCGCGCAGATGCTCGGTGGTCTCGCCCGCGTTGGACAGCAGGTCGTCCTTCAGCGCCACCAGCCGCGCGCGGAAGAAGTCGAGCTGCTTGTCGTTCATGTACTCCGACTCGGGCATCGCCAGCAGTTCGGCCTCGGACAGGTCGCGCCCGGCCTTGGTCTTCCAGGCGTTGACGAGCTTCGGGTCCGCCTTCGCGGCGGGTTTGACGGCATCCATCGTCGAATCGTCGAAAGTGCGCACGGCCGGGCTCTTCGCCGGCGCGAAACGGTCGGTGAAGCGGCTGGCCGCCTCGGCGGCGGCGGTGGCGACGCCGGCCTTGGCGCGCGCCGCCGGTTTGCCCGCGCCCGCTTTGGCCTCGGCCGACTTGGAGGCAGTCGACTTGGACGGGCTGCTGGTCTTGCTCACTTCGCTCTCCTCGCGGCGGCCTTCGTTGCTGCGCTGCGCGCCGTCCGGCCGGCGGCGCGGTCGGCTCCAGGGCGCGCGGATTGTAGCGACGCCCCCCGTGCCGCGCGGCGGATCAGACCAGGCATTGCTCTAGCCCCTGTTGCAGGATGTCACGCGGCAGGTCGATGCCGATGAACACCATCTTGCTCTCCTTCTTCTCGCCCGGCGCCCATTTCGGCCCCAGGTCGCTGCCCATCAGCTGGTGCACGCCCTGGAAGATCACCTTGCGGTCGGTGCCCTTCATGTGCAGCACGCCCTTGTAGCGCAGCATCTTCGGCCCGTAGACCTGCACGATGGCGCCGAGGAAGTCCTCGAGCTTGGCCGGGTTGAAGGCCCTATCGGCACGGAACACGAAGGACTTGACGTCGTCATCGTGATGGTGGTGGTGCGGGTGGTCGCAGTGCTCACCGTGCGCGTGGTCGTGCCCGTGGTCGTGCGCCGGGCCGTGGCCGTCGCCCGTCAGGAACTGCGGGTCGACGTCGAGCTTGGCGTTGAGGTTGAAGCCGCGCAGGTCGAACACCTCGGC
>NZ_DAOKZA010000088.1:0-6985 GCF_035325925.1 Azohydromonas sp.
GGCGCATCGCGCCGGTCATCGCCAGCCGGATGTCGGTGTCGATGTTGACCTTGCGCACGCCGGACTTGATGCCGCGAACGATCTCGTCGACCGGCACGCCGTAGGTTTCCTTGATGTCGCCGCCGTAGGTGCGGATGATCGCCAGCCACTCCTGAGGCACGCTCGACGAGCCGTGCATCACGAGGTGCGTGTCGGGTACCGCGGCGTGGATCGCCTGGATGCGGTCGATCGCCAGGATGTCGCCGGTGGGCGGGCGGGTGAACTTGTAGGCGCCGTGGCTGGTGCCGATGGCGATCGCCAGCGCGTCGACGCCGGTGGCGGCGACGAAGTCCCTGGCCTGCGCCGGGTCGGTCAGCAGCATGTCGCGGCTGAGCTTGCCCTCGGCACCGACGCCGTCCTCGTCGCCGGCCTCGCCGGTCTCGAGCGAGCCCAGGCAGCCGAGCTCGCCTTCCACCGACACGCCGACCGCGTGCGCGATCTCGCACACCTTGCGCGTGACGTCGACGTTGTACGCGTAGCTCGCCGGCGTCTTCGCGTCCTCCTTCAGCGAGCCGTCCATCATCACGCTCGTGAAGCCCGAGCGGATCGACTGGACGCACACCGCGGGCGACGCGCCGTGGTCCTGGTGCAGCACGACCGGGATGTCGGGGTGCGACTCGACGGCGGCCAGCACCATGTGGCGCAGGTAGGGCTCGCCGGCGTACTTGCGTGCGCCGGCCGAGGCCTGCAGGATCACCGGCGACATCGTCTCCTGCGCCGCCTGCATGATCGCGTGGATCTGCTCGAGGTTGTTGACGTTGAACGCCGGCACGCCGTAGCCGTGATCGGCGGCGTGGTCGAGCAGCTGTCGCAGCGAGATCAGGGCCATCGCATCGTCCTCGAGGGGGTCCAGGGAAGGGGGTTCAGGCGGGCTGCGCCGTGCGCAGCAGCAGCGCCGGCAGGTCCGCCAGCGTGTCGACGAGGGCGTCGCACGGCAGCGCGCGCGGATCCTGGCCCTCGTTGTAGCCGTAGGGCACGCACACCACCGGGATGCCCGCGGCGCGCGCGGCCAGCACGTCGTTGACCGAGTCGCCGACCATCAGCGCCTGCGCCGGCGTCACGTGCAGCGACTCGCATGCGAACAGCAGCGGCTGCGGGTTGGGCTTGCGGCGCTCGCAGGTGTCGCCGCCGACGACGAGGTCGACCCAGCCCGCCAGGCCGAGGCGCTGCAGCAGCCCGATCGCGAAGCGCTGCTGCTTGTTGGTGACCACCGCGACGTGCAGCCCGGCGTCGTGCAGCCGGTGCAGCGCCTCGGCGACGCCGCCATACGGCTGCGCGGCACACTCGTCGAACTCCTGCAGCGCGCCGTAGTGGTGGAAGAAGCGTTCGAGCACCGCGGCGTGCGTCGCGTCGTCGATCTGACGGCCCTGCGCCGCGGCGGCGCGCTGCACCAGCACCGGCGCGCCGCGGCCGATCATGCGCCGCACCTCGTCCTCGGCCACCGGCGTCCAGCCGTGTTCGGCCACCGCGCGGTTGAGCGCCAGCGCGATGTCGGCCGCGGTGTCGAGCAGCGTGCCGTCGAGGTCGAACAGCACCGCCGCCAGCGGCTGACCTCTCCAGTGTGCGGCGCGCGGCAGCATGCGCCCGCCCAAGTCGAGGCGGCGGATCATCGTGCCGTCCTCGCGGCGAGCGTCCGCGCGCGTTCGACGACACGCGCCGCCGTGACGCCGAGCGCCTCGTAGACCTGCGCCGCCGGCGCCGACTCGCCGAAGCGGTCGATGCCGATCACGTCGCCGTCGAATCCGGTGTAGGCGCGCCAGTGGTTCGTCACGCCGGCCTCGATGGCGAGCACCGGCACGTCGCGCGGCAGCACCTGCGCGCGGTACGCCGCGTCCTGCGCGTCGAACACCTCGCAGCAGGGCATCGAGACGACGCGCGCGGCGACGCCGTCGCCGCCCAACTGGTCGCGCGCGGCCATCGCCAGCGCCACCTCGGAGCCGGTGGCCAGCAGCGTGACCTGCGCCGCGGTGTCGCTGCCGGCGAGCACGTAGCCGCCGCGGCGGATCGCGTCGACCTGCGCGTCGTTGCGCGCCTGCGCCGGCAGGTTCTGCCGCGACAGGATCAGGCAGGTGGGTCCGTCGCGGCGCTCGACGGCGGCCTGCCACGCGACGAAGGTCTCGACGGCGTCGCACGGCCGCCAGACGCGGTTGTTCGGGATCAGCCGCAGGCTCGCGACGTGCTCGACGGGCTGGTGCGTGGGGCCGTCCTCGCCGAGGCCGATGCTGTCGTGCGTGTAGACGTAGACCACGCCCTGGCGCATCAGCGCCGACATGCGCACGGCGTTGCGGGCGTAGTCGGAGAACGTCAGGAAGGTGCCGCCGTAGGCGACGAAGCCGCCGTGCAGCGCCAGCCCGTTCATGATCGCGCTCATGCCGAACTCGCGCACGCCGTAGTTGACGTGGTTGCCGGCGAGACCGTGCTCGCCGCGGCGCACCGGCACGCTGGTCTTGCCGTCGGTGAGGTTCGAGCCGGTCAGGTCGGCGCTGCCGCCGATCAACTCGGGCAGCAGCGGCAGCAGCGCGCTGATCGCGTTCTGCGACGCCTTGCGGCTGGCGATCGTCGCCGCCTCGGCGACGACCCTGGCCAGCGCCTCGGCGCTGCGGCGCGGGTAGTCGGCGGGCAGCGCGCGCTGCATCACGCGGCGCTCGAACTCGGCGGCCAGACCGGGGTGCGCCGTGCGGTAGGCGCCGAAGCGCTGCGCCCACGCGGCGTGCCGCGCGGCGCCGGCTTCGTGCTGGTCCCACGCGGCGCGAACGTCGGCCGGGATCTCGAACGGCGCGTGGTGCCAGCCCAGCGCCGCGCGCGTGGCCGCCACCTCGGCAGCGCCGAGCGCGGCGCCGTGCACGTCGTGCGTGCCGGCCTTGTTCGGGCTGCCGTGACCGATCACCGTCTTGCAGCACACGAGCGTGGGCTTGCCGACGTCGTCCATCGCCGCGCGCAGCGCGGCGTCGACCGCGGCTGGGTCGTGGCCGTCGACGCCACGGATCACGCGCCAGCCGTAGGCTTCGAAGCGCTTGGGCGTGTCGTCGCCGAACCAGGGCTCGACGTGGCCGTCGATGCTGATGCCGTTGTCGTCCCACACCGCGATCAGCTTGCCCAGGCCCAGCGTGCCGGCGAGCGAGCAGGCTTCGTGGCTGATGCCCTCCATCAGGCAGCCGTCGCCGAGGAACACCCAGGTGCGGTGGTCGACGATCGTGTGCCCCGGGCGGTTGAACGTGCTGGCCAGCAGCGCCTCGGCCAGCGCCATGCCGACCGCGTTGGTGATGCCCTGGCCGAGCGGGCCGGTGGTCGTCTCGACGCCGGGCGTGACGCCGACCTCGGGGTGGCCCGGCGTCCTGCTGTGCAGCTGGCGGAAACGCTTGAGCTCGTCGATCGGCAGGTCGTAGCCGGTGAGGTGCAGCAGCGCGTACAGCAGCATCGAGCCGTGGCCGTTGGACAGCACGAAGCGGTCACGGTCGGGCCACTGCGGGTCGGCGGGGTCGTGTCGGAGGTGCTGGCGCCACAGCACGGTGGCGATGTCGGCCATGCCCATCGGTGCGCCCGGGTGCCCCGAGTTGGCCTGCTGCACCGCGTCGACTGCGAGCATGCGGATCGCGTCGGCGAGAGTCTTGTGGCTGCAAGTCATGGCTGTGTCGTGTCGAGAAGGGCCATCGAGGAGCATCGGCCTGTCCATGGGCGAACCGCGAAGCGGCAGCGCGTCCCAGCGCGCGCCGCGGATCCGGCTTCGCCGGTCCGCCGGCGCGGCCCCCTGGACGGGGAGGCGGCCGCGGGCCGCTTCGGGGGAGGTTCCGTCACCCGCGCCGCTTCATTTCCATCATGCGCAGGATCATCGGCGTGAAGATCAGCTGCATCGCCAGGCCCATCTTGCCGCCCGGGATCGCGATCGAGTTGGGCCGCGTCATCATCCCGCCGTGCAGCATCGACAGCAGGTACGGGAAGTCGATGCCCTTCGGGTTGGCGAAGCGGATCACGACCATGCTCTCGTCGGCGCTCGGGATGTCGCGCGCGATGAACGGGTTGCTGGTGTCGACCAGCGGCACGCGCTGGAAGTTGACGTGCGTGACGCCGAACTGCGGGCAGATGAAGTTCACGTAGTCGGGCATGCGCCGCAGGATCGTGTCGACCACCGCCTCGTGGCTGTAGCCGCGCTTGGTCTTGTCGCGGATCAGCTTCTGGATCCACTCGAGGTTGATCGACGGCACCACGCCGATCAGCAGGTCGGCGTGCTTCGCGACGTTGACCCTGTCGGTGACGACGGCGCCGTGCAGGCCCTCGTAGAACAGCAGGTCGGTGCCGGCGGGGATGTCCTGCCACGGGGTGAAGGTGCCGGGCGGCTGCTTGTAGGGCTCGGCCTCTTCCTGGTTGTGCAGGTACTTGCGCACGCGGCCGGTGCCGGCCTCGCCGTACTGGCGGAACAGCGCCTCGAGCTCCTCGAACAGGTTGGCCTCGGGCCCGAAGTGGCTGAAGTGCAGGTTGTGCCTCTCCTTCTCCTCGGCCATGCGCTGCTTCATCTCGGCGCGGTCGAAGCGGTGGAACGAGTCGCCCTCGACGATCGCGGCGTTGATGTTCTCGCGGCGGAAGATGTGCTGGAACGTCTGCGTGACGGTGCTGGTGCCGGCGCCGGACGAGCCGGTGATCGCGATGACGGGGTGCTGGCGGGACATGGCGGTGCTCGCAAGGTCGGGATCAGTGGGCGGCGCCCGGCGCGAACGACGAGAACAGCGAGCGTGTGTTGAACAGCGGCGACTTGAACGGCTTGTCCTGCCCGGTGTCGTGTTCGTGGTGGTAGCGGTCGAGGCGGTCGACCTCGTCGCGCGAGCCGAGGATCACCGCGATGCGCTGGTGGATCTGCGCCGGCTGCACGTCGAGCATGCGCGCGCGCCCGGTCGAGCAGCGCCCGCCGGCCTGCTCGATCAGCATCGCCATCGGGTTGGCCTCGTACATCAGGCGCAGCCGCCCGGGCTTGGACGGATCTTTCGCGTCCTTCGGGTACATGAACAGGCCGCCGCGCATCAGGATGCGGTGCACCTCGGCCACCATCGACGCGACCCAGCGCATGTTGAAGTCCTTCTCGCGCGGCCCGGTCCTGCCCTGGATGCACTCCTCGACGTAGCGCGCCACCGGCGGCTCCCAGAAGCGTTCGTTGCTGGTGTTGATCGCGAACTCCTGCGTCGCCGCGGGCACCTGCATGCCGGAGTGCGTCAGGATGAAGGCGCCGATCTCGCGGTCGAGCGTGAAGCCGTGCGTGCCGTCGCCGAGCGTGAGCACCATCATCGTCGACGGGCCGTACAGCGCGTAGCCGGCGGCGACCTGCCGGGTGCCCGGCTGCAGGAAGTCGGCCTCGGTCGGCGCGCGGCTCGTGTCGGGCGCGCGCAGCACCGAGAAGATCGAACCCACCGACATGTTGATGTCGAGGTTGCTCGAGCCGTCGAGCGGGTCGAACACCAGCAGGTACGGCCCGCGCGGGATGGCGTCGCTGATCGGCAGCGGCTCGTCCATCTCCTCGCTGGCCATGCCCGCGAGATGGCCGCCGGCCTCGACGTGGTAGATGAACAGCTCGTTGGCGAGCACGTCGAGCTTCTTCTGCTCCTCGCCCTGCACGTTCATGTTGCCGCTGTCGCCGTGGTGGCCGGCGAGCACGCCGCGGCCGACCGCCGAGGCCACGTACTTGCACGCGGTCTGCACGTCGTTGAGCAGGGCGGTCAGGTCGGTGTCCAGGCCGAGCCTGCGCGCCTCCTGCATCAGGAACTTGCTGAGCGTGGTGCGTCCGATCTCCATCGTGGCCTCGGGTCAGGTGGGGGTGCTTCGCCGGACTGTACGGGTCTGCCGCGGCGGCGCCACTCAGAACTGTTTAGGCGCACGCTCAGCGATCGGTGAAGCTGCCGCGGCGGGCGTCGTCGGATGCGGCGAACACGCGGCTCGCGCGGATGTCGGCCTCGGCGATCGTCGTCAGGTCGTCGCGCGTGAGTTCGCGGTCGCGGTCGGCGAACAGGCGGCTGGCCTGCCGCAGCCGCGCGCGGTCGAGCGCGTTGCGCACGCTGCGCGCGTTGGCGAAGTGCGGCTGGCGGATGCGGTGGTGCACGTACGCGTCGAACGCCTCGCGCGCGCCGGCGCCGAAGCGGTAGTTCTGCGTCGCGAGCATGCGGTCGGCGATGCGCAGCAGCTCGCCCGGCGTGTAGTCGGGGAAGTCGAGGTGGTGCGCGATGCGCGAGCTCATCCCCGGGTTGGACTGGAAGAAGGTGTCCATGCGGTCCTTGTAGCCGGCGAGGATCACGACCAGGTCGTCGCGCTGGTTCTCCATCACCTGCAGCAGGATCTCGATGGCTTCCTGACCGTAGTCGCGTTCGTTCTCGGGGCGGTACAGGTAGTACGCCTCGTCGATGAACAGCACGCCGCCCATCGCCTTCTTCAGCACTTCCTTGGTCTTCGGCGCCGTGTGGCCGATGTACTGGCCGACCAGGTCGTCGCGCGTGACCGCCACCAGGTGGCCTTTGCGCACGTAGCCCAGGCGGTGCAGGATCTCGGCCATGCGCAGCGCGACCGTCGTCTTGCCGGTGCCGGGGTTGCCGGTGAAGCACATGTGCAGGCTCGGCGTGGTGGCCGTCAGTCCCAGGTTCATGCGCAGCTTGTCGATCACCAGCAGCGCCGCGATGTCGCGGATGCGCTGCTTGACCGGAGCCAGGCCGACGAGGTCGCGGTCGAGCTCGTCCATCACGGCCTCGACCTGGCTGTGCGCCAGCACCTCGCCGACGGTGCGCGCCTGCGCGACCGCATCGGGCGCCGGCGCGGGCGAAGGTGCGCCGGCGCCGGGGATCGAGTACAGCGGGGCGTTCATCGGGGGGGGGCGTGCGCGCCTCAGGCCGCGTGCGCGAGCGGCGCCGTCAACTCGAGGCGCATCGCGGCGATGACCTTGGCGTAGTCGGGCTGGCCGAAGATCGCGCTGCCG
>NZ_DAOKZA010000089.1:0-6803 GCF_035325925.1 Azohydromonas sp.
CCAGCGGGTCGAAGCTGCTCTCGGCGAGCGCGCACAGCTGGAACTTGCCGTCGCGATCGGTGAAGTAGGTGAACATGAAGAAGCTCAGCCAGTCCGGCGTCTTCTCGTTGAACGCCTGCAGGATGCGCGGGTTGTCCTGGTTGCCGCTGCGGCGCTCGAGCAGCGCTTCGCCTTCCTCGCGGCCGTCGCGGCCGAAGTACTTGTGCAGCAGGTAGACCATGGCCCACAGGTGGCGGCCTTCCTCGACGTTGACCTGGAACAGGTTGCGCAGGTCGTACTGGCTCGGGCAGGTCAGGCCGAGGTGGCGCTGCTGCTCGACCGAGGCCGGCTCGGTGTCGCCCTGCGTGACGATGATGCGGCGCAGGTTGGCGCGATGCTCGCCCGGCACGTCCTGCCAGGCGGGTTCGCCGAGGTGGTCGCCGAAGTGGATCTTGCGCTCCTTGTCGGCCGGGTTCAGGAAGATGCCCCAGCGGTAGTCGGGCATCTTCACGTAGCCGAACTGCGCCCAGCCGTGCGGGTCGACGCTGACCGCGGTGCGCAGGTAGACGTCGTAGTCGGTCGAGCCCTCGGGGCCCATGTCCTGCCACCACTGCAGGTAGTTGGGCTGCCACTGCTCGAGCGCGCGCTGCAGCGTGCGGTCCTCGCTGAGGTTGACGTTGTTCGGGATCTTCTCGCTGTAATTGATCGAGGACATCGTGGTCTCCGGGTGAGTGCTTCGGTGAGCAGTGAGGGTTCGGATCAAGCGGCCGCCGCGGACCCGGCTTCGCCGGTCCGCCGGCGGCGCCCCTCGAGGGGAGGCGGCCGAAGGCCGCTACGGGGTGGTCGTCAGACTCTGTTCCAGTCGAAGGCGGCCTTGTCGCCCCTGCCGTAGACCTTCAAGGCGCCCTTCTCGCCGACCGCGTTGGGGCGCTGGAAGATCCAGTTCTGCCACGCGGTGAGGCGGCCGAAGATGCGCGTGGCCATGTTCTCGACGCCGTTGAAGCGCAGGTTGGCCTCCATGCCGGTCAGCGCGTCGGGGCTCATCGACACGCGCTCCTCGATCGCGATGCGCGTCTCGTCGGGCCAGTCGATGTCGTCGGGCGCCGACGTGACCAGACCCAGCGCCAGCGCGGCCTCGCCGTCGAGCGGCTGGCCCAGCTTCGCGCGCACCGCGTCGAGCGCCGGCTGCTCGTCGTAGAAGCGGCGCTGCAGACGCGCCTGGCCGGTGGCCATCGGGTACAGACCCAGGTTGCCTTCGCCGACGGCGATCTTCGGCGCCTTCGCCGCGTCGTCGGGCAGCACCAGCATGTAGCTGCGGTCGCAGGCCAGCGCCAGCTCGAGCAAGGTGCCGGCGAAGCACGAGCCCGACTCGATCAGCGCGAACAGGCTGCGGCTGGACACGTCGAGGCGGCTGAGCGCGCGGCGCAGCGCCCCGATCGTCTCGCGCACGAACCAGTGGTCGCGGTGCGCGAGCAGCGTCGCGTCCATCGCGAGCACGCTGGCGACGTCGCCTTCGGTCTTCAGCAGCCAGGTGCCGATGTCGAGCTCGTTGGTGCGCATCGACAGGATCGCGTCGTCGAGCTCGCGCGCGAGCACCAGCGGGTACCAGGCGGCGCCGGCCGCCTCGATGGCGGCGACGTCGGTCGGCTGGCCGTCCGTCGGGCCCTTGACGGTGAAGGTCGCGGTGCGCTTGGCGCGGTCGATCTCGACACGCACCTGCGAATAGCGCAGCGCGTCGGCATCGATCGTGCGCTGCAGCGGCGGCAGCGCGACACCTTTCGCGTCGGCCGGGCGGTCGCTGGCGCGGGCCAGCTCGAGCGCACGCTCCTGCACGCGGGCGGCGAACTGCGCCGGCTTGGCGATGTCGTCGACGAGGCGCCAGTCCTTGGCCTTCTGCCCGCGCACGCCCTCGGTGGTGGTGCAGAAAATGTCGGCCAGGTCGTGGCGCACGCGGCGCTTGTCGGTCACGCGCGTCAGCCCGCCGGTGCCGGGCAGCACGCCGAGCAGCGGCACCTCGGGCAGGCTGACCGCGCTCGAGCGGTCGTCGACGAGGATGATCTCGTCGCAGGCCAGCGCCAGCTCGTAGCCGCCGCCGGCGCAGGCGCCGTTGACCGCGGCGATGAACTTCAGCCCCGAGTGCGACGACGAGTCCTCGATGCCGTTGCGCGTCTCGTTGGTGAACTTGCAGAAGTTCACCTTCCACGCGTGGCTCGACAGCCCGAGCATGAAGATGTTGGCGCCCGAGCAGAACACCTTGTCCTTCAGGCTGGTGACCACCACCGTGCGCACCTCGGGGTGCTCGAAGCGGATGCGGTTCAGCGCGTCGTTGAGCTCGATGTCGACGCCGAGGTCGTAGCTGTTGAGCTTGAGCTTGTAGCCGGGGCGCAGCCCGGCGTTCTCGTCGAAGTCAGCGGCCAGCGTGGCCACCGGCCCCTCGAAGCTGAGCTTCCAGTGACGGTATTGCGACGGGTCGGTCTGGTACTCGACACGGGGGGAGGTCTGGCTCATGTTGCGGTCCTCTGTGCGGCCGAACGCATTGATCTGCATTCAGGGAAATGCATCTTAGTGCACCAAAGCGAATCATGTCAAGCATTATGTTGCTTGTTCGTCGACTTCATTCATCATTCAGAGTGGCAGCTGCAGCAGTTGTCGCACCGCACGACGCAGTGCGTCGAATGCGCCGGCGAGCGACTGTGCACTGGTGTCGACGCGCAGGTCGGCCTTCGAGTAGAAAGCCTCGCGCCCGGCGAGGATCCCCCTGAGGTCGTCCATCGCCTCGCGGCTCGCGGCCATCGGCCGCAGGTCGCCCTGCGCGACGACACGCTTCATGTGGTCCTCGGGGCTGGCCTGCAACCACACCGTGGTGCAATGCGCGAGCAGCAGGTTGAACGTCGCCGGATCCGAGACGATGCCACCCGGCGTCGCGATCACCGCCTCGGGGTAGATCTGGATCGCCTCCTCGAGCGCGCGGCGCTCGTAGCGGCGGTACGCGTTCTGCCCGTACAGCGCCTGGATCTCGGCGATGCTGCAGCCGGCGAACTGCTCGATCTCGCGGCTGAGCTCGACGAACGGGAAGCCCAGGTCGTCGGCGAGCATCTGCCCCAGCGTCGACTTGCCGGCGCCGCGCAGGCCGATCAGCGCGACACGCGCGCTGCGCTGCGCCCCGCCCTGCCCGTGCGCGCCGCCGGTGCCGAGCATCTCGCCGACGGCCACGCGCACGCGGTGCAGCGTCGCCTCGTCGCGGTGCTCGAGCAACTCGCGGATCAGCAGCCACTCCGGCGACGACGTCGTCACGTCGCCGATCAGTTCGGCCAGCGAACATTGCAGCGCCTGCGCGACCTGCAGCAGGATCAGGATCGACGCGTTGCCGACGCCGTACTCCAGGTTCGCGAGGTGACGCTCCGACACGTCGGCGGCCAGCGCCACCGCCTTGCGCGTCATGCCGCGGCGCGCCCGCAGCGCGCGCACCCGCTCGCCGAGCGCGACCAGGAAGGGGTTCTTCTCCTCCCGGTCGTCCCCCTCGGCCGCGGCGACCGCGCCACCCTCGGGGTTTGCGCTCGGTGTCAACGGCGGACTATGAACTATAGTGCTTGACATGAAAAACCAATCGGCTCTACAGTGCCCGTAAGCACAATACTTCATCAGACCGGGATCGGCAAGCGCCGGCCGGTCGACCGCGGAGACCGCCGATGACCCCCGACGACTTGCGCGCCGAGATCGCGCAGTTGACCGCACAGCTCGCCGGCCGTGCGCTCGACGCCGACCTGGACGCCTGGCTCAACCGCGCCCATGGCGCAGACAGCACCACGTACCGCCGGCTCAAGGCCGCCTGCGAGGCCGGCGTTGCCGCCGGCTGGCTGTGCGACCGCGAGGGCGGCGGCATCCGCTACGGGCGCATCTTCAAGCCGGCCGCCGACCTGCACGGCTTCTCGGTCGACGTGGTCGACATGGCCGCGCCGCGCTGGGCCACCCCGGGCCAGCCGCCGTCCCCGGGGGGCGCCGACGGCGCTGCCGTGCCGGCGGGCGGTGAGCAGGATTTCATCGCCGGCCCGCACCACGTGCACCCGAACGGCGAGATCGACCTGATCATGCCGATCGTCGGCGACGCGCGCTTCGACGGCCGACCGGCCGGCTGGCTGGTGTGCCCGCCGGGCAGCGCGCACCACCCGACGGTGTCGCAGGGCCGCGCGCTGGTGCTGTACCTGCTGCCCGAAGGACGCATCGAGTTCACGAAGTGAGTCCCGCGCGCCGCCGGCCGCGGCCGCACCCGAGGAGACCGTGATGACCCAGCCCCCGCCGATGACCCCCGCCGGCGCCGCGCCGCCCGGCGAGGCGTTCAACTTCGCGCAGCACCTGCTGCAGCTCAACGCCGCGCGCGCCGGGCGCACCGCCTTCGTCGACGACCTGGGCCGCCTGAGCTACGGCGATCTCGACGAGCGCGTGCGCCGCGCGGGCGCCGGGCTTCGCGCGCTGGGCGTCAAGCGCGAGGAGCGCGTGCTGCTGTTGATGCACGACGCCAACGACTGGCCGGTGGCGTTCCTCGGCGCGATGTACGCCGGCATCGTCCCGGTCGCGGTGAACACGCTGCTGACCCCCGACGACTACGCCTACATGCTCGAACACTCGCGCGCGCAGGCGGTGCTGGTGTCGGGCGCGCTGCTGCCGGTACTTTCGGCGGCGATGATCAAGGCCGACCACGAGGTGCAGCGCGTGATCGTCTCGCGGCCGCAGGCACCGCTGAGGGCGGCGCCGTCGGCGACGGTGCCGCCGCAGCCGGCCGAGGTCGAGTTCGAGGCCTTCCTGCAGGCGCAGCCGCCGCTGGCGCGTCCGGCGCGCACCAGCGGCGACGACCCCGGGTTCTGGCTGTACTCGTCGGGCTCGACCGGCCGGCCCAAGGGCACGGTGCACTCCCACGCCAACCCCTACTGGACCGCCGAGCTGTACGGCAAGGCGGTGCTCGGGCTGCGCGACGGCGACGTGTGTTTCTCGGCGGCCAAGCTGTTCTTCGCCTACGGGCTGGGCAACGCGCTGAGCTTCCCGCTGTCGGTGGGCGCCACGGTGCTGCTGATGGCCGAGCGACCGACCCCCGACGCGGTGTTCCGGCGCTGGCGCGGCGAGGTCGGCGGCGTCAAGCCGACGGTGTTCTACGGCGCGCCGACCGGCTTCGCCGGCATGCTCGCCGCACCCGGCCTGCCGGCGCGCGGCGAGGTCGCGCTGCGCCTGGTGTCGTCGGCCGGCGAGGCGCTGCCCGCCGAGATCGGCGAGCGCTTCGAGCGCCACTTCGGCGTGCCCATCGTCGACGGCATCGGCTCGACCGAGATGCTGCACATCTTCATCTCCAACCGCCCCGACCGCGTGCGCTACGGCACCACCGGCTGGCCGGTGCCGGGCTACGAGATCGAACTGCGCGGCGAGGGCGGCGGCCCGGTGCCCGACGGAGAACCCGGCGACCTGTACATCCACGGCCCGTCGGCGGCGATGATGTACTGGGGCAACCGGGCCAAGACGCGCGACACGTTCCAGGGCGGCTGGACCAAGAGCGGCGACAAGTACGTGCGCAACCCCGACGGCAGCTACACCTACGCCGGTCGCAGCGACGACATGCTCAAGGTCAGCGGCATCTACGTGAGCCCGTTCGAGGTCGAGGCCACGCTGGTGCAGCACCCGGCGGTGCTCGAGGCCGCGGTGATCGGCGTGCCCGACGCCGAGGGCCTGACCAAGACCAAGGCCTTCGTGGTGCTCAAGCCCGGCGCCGCCGCCAGCGAGGACGACCTGAAGGCCTTCGTCAAGGACCGGCTCGCGCCGTACAAGTACCCGCGGCAGATCGAGTTCCTCGACGAGCTGCCGAAGACCGCCACCGGCAAGATCCAGCGCTTCCGGCTGCGCGAGCGCGAGGCGGCGGCATCGTGAGCAGCGACGTCGAACACGTCGAGATCGACTGGAACGGGCTGCGCGTCAGCGTCGAGCACCGCTGGATCGGCCGTGACCGCTTCGGCACGCCGCTGCTCGTGCTCCTGCACGAGGGGCTGGGGTCGGTGGCGATGTGGAAGGACTTCCCGCAGCGCCTGTGCGACGCGCTCGGCTGGCGCGGGCTGGTGTACTCTCGCCCGGGCTACGGCGGCTCGAAACTGCTCGACCCCGAGCAGGGCTGGGGGCTGGACTTCATGCACCGCCAGGCGCACGAGGTGCTGCCGGCGCTGTTCGACGCGCTGCGCATCGACCCCGAGGTGCAGCCGCCCTGGCTGCTCGGCCACAGCGACGGCGGCTCGATCGCGCTGCTGTACGCGGCGCGGTTCCCGCAGCGCGTCGCCGGGCTCGTCGTGCTGGCGCCGCACATCGTCGTCGAGGACCTGTCGGTGGACAGCATCGCCAAGGCGCGCGAGGCCTACCTGGGCAGCGACCTGCGCGAGCGCCTCGCGAAGTACCACGACGACCCCGACGTCGCGTTCTGGCGCTGGAACGACATCTGGCTACACCCGCCGTTTCGCGACTGGTCGATCGAGGCCGAGGTCGCGACGATCCGCTGCCCGCTGCTCGCGGTGCAGGGGCACGACGACGAGTACGGCACGCTCGAGCAGATCCGCGGCATCGCGCGGCGCGTGCCGCACGCGCAGCTGCTCGAGCTGGCCGACTGCGGCCACTCGCCGCACCGCGACCAGCCCGACGCGCTGATCGACGCAGTCACCGCCTTCGTTCGCCACCACCACCCCCAAGGAGACTCCCGATGACGATTTTCCTCCCCCGTCGCAGCGCGCTCGCCGCGGCCGCTGCGCTGCTGTCGCTGGGCCTGAGCGCCGCGGCGCAGGCGCAGGGCCAGCCGCCGC
>NZ_DAOKZA010000090.1:0-6734 GCF_035325925.1 Azohydromonas sp.
GGAGTGGGGCCTGCCGATCATGAAGGACCCGAAGACCGGGCGCTACCTGCGCGAGGGTCGGTGGCAGATCATGATCCACGGCGAGTCGTACAAGCCCATCGTGGCCGAGGCGGCGAAGAAGTCGGCGGACAAGGTCTTCAACCGCATCTGCGTGACCCACCTGCTGATGGACGAGAGCAAGGAGAACCGGGTGGCCGGCGCCGTCGGCTTCAACGTGCGCACGGGCAATTACCACGTCTTCAAGTCCAAGACCGTGATCTGCGGCGCCGGCGGCGCGTCCAACATCTTCAAGCCGCGCTCGGTGGGCGAGGGCTCCGGCCGGACCTGGTACGCGCCGTGGTCGTCGGCATCGGCGTACGGGCTGCTGATCAACGCCGGCGCGAAGATGACGCAGATGGAGAACCGCATCGTGCTGGCGCGGTTCAAGGACGGCTACGGTCCGGTCGGCGCCTACTTCCTGCACCTGAAGACCTATACGCAGAACGGCCTGGGCGAGGAATACGAGTCCAAGTGGTTCCCCGAGCTGCAGAAGATGGTCGGCAAGGAGTACCTCGATCCCGAGGCGTCGCACCTGACGCACCGGCCGATCCCGACCTGCCTGCGCAACCACGCGCTGATCAGCGAGGTCAACGCCGGGCGCGGCCCGATCCACATGGTGACGATGCGTTCGTTCCAGGATCCGCACCTGGAGGAAGTGGGCTGGGAGAACTTCCTCGGCATGACCGTCGGCCAGGCGGTGCTGTGGGCCGCCACCGACGTCGACCCGAAGAACGAGAACCCCGAACTGACGACGTCCGAGCCCTATGTCATGGGTTCGCACGCCACAGGTTCGGGCGCCTGGTGCTCCGGCCCCGAGGACATCTCGCCGCCCGAGTACTTCTGGGGCTACAACCGCATGACGACGGTGGAGGGCCTGTTCGGCGCCGGCGACGCTGTCGGTGGCACGCCGCACGCCTTCTCGTCGGGGTCGTTCACCGAGGGCCGCCTCGCCGCGAAGGCGGCGTGCAAGTACATCGACGACGGCAAGGCCGAGGGCATCGTCGTCAGCGACGCGCAGATCCGCCGCTTCAAGGAGGAGGTCTACAAGCCGCTGGAGCACTACCGGATCTACCGCAACGAGATCGTCGCGGGCGACGTCAACCCGAACTACATCAACCCCAAGCAGGGCCTGGACCGACTGCAGAAGCTGATGGACGAGTACTGCGGCGGCGTGACGGTCAACTACATGACCAACGAGAAGCTTCTCAACATCGGTCTGAAGAAGCTCGCGATCATGGAGGAAGACCTCGAGAAGCTGGCCGCCAAGGACATCCACGAGCTGTTGCGTGCCTGGGAACTGAAGCACCGCCACCGCGCCGCCGAGTGCGTCACGCAGCACACGCTGTTCCGCAAGGAGACGCGCTGGCCGGGCTACTACTACCGGGGCGACGCGATGAAGGTCGACGACGAGAACTGGCACGTGCTGACGGTGTCGCGCCGCGACCCGAAGACCGGCGAATACACCATGGAGAAGGCGCCCTGCTATCACCTGATCGCGGACGAGAAGTAGCCTCGGTCCCGGGCACGCGCGTGAACATCATCGAGAAGTCCGACGAGGAGATCCTGGCCATGGCCCGGCCGCTGTGGCTCGACCTCGTCAAGCATTCGAACGAGGGCAGGTACGGGGACTTCGCGAAGAACTTCTCCAGCGACCTCGCGCGTGCCCTGGACCAGGTGGCCGCGGGCCACCAGTTCGCGCACAGCGAACTGGCGCGGAATCTGTCCGAGCAGGTGGACGCCCTCGGCATCATCCGTCGGGGCGAGCACGTGACCGTTCTCTATCGCCAGCGCAGCACCAAGAAGCCGGGCGAGTGGCTCGGCAGGCTGGTGCTCGGCTACGAGGACGGCAAGCTCAGAATCTTCGGTGCTTCCATCTTCTGAACGGTTTGTCGGGGCCTGACGTGAGCGAAGTGATCCGCGACGGCAAGTTCGTCGAGCTGACCTACAAGGTGTTCGACAAGAAGCTGGGGCATGTGCTCACCAGCGTCGAGTTCCCGCTGGGTTATGTCCACGGTCACAACGAGGTCCTGGCCCCTTCGGTGCATGCGCAGCTCGCGGGCAAGTCCGCCGGCGACGTCATCGAGGTGGAGATCGACGGCAACCAGATCTTCGGCCCGCGGGACGAGTCGCTGGTGTTCTCCGATCACATCGACAACGTCCCCGAGGAGTACCGGCAGGTCGGCACCTCCATCCTGATGGAGAACGACCGCGGGCAGACGCGCAGTTTCCTCGTCACGCACATGGACGACGACACGCTGACGGTCGACGGCAACAACCCGCTGTCCGGCAGGGTGGTCGTGTTCAAGCTCGAAGTGCTGACCGTGCGCGACGCATCCGACGAAGAGATCCGGGCCGGCGGCGCGATCAGCGCGGGCGCCGCGATCGACCCGTCGCTGCTGAAACCCGTCTGAGCGGCGGCGCCGATGGACATCGGACGACGCTTGCTCGGGCATCGTCGACTGCGACGGCAGTCCCCTTTCACGGACACATGAGGTGACTTCATGAGCGACCACAAACCGCCCCCCACCAAGGTTCCCGACGGCGTCACGCGCTACGTCACCACGCGCCAGATGCCGCCCAACGAGAAGGGTTTCGTCGGATTCGAAACGATCTGGAAGCCGTTCCAGAAGGTGGCCGAATACAAGACGCCGAAGAAGCCGTAGGCGTCCGCGCGCAGGACCGAGTGGCCACCGAGTGCGAGCCGCAGCTGCGACGCCCGGCGCTGCAACGGCCAGGGCGTGGCGTGCGCTCGCCCGTGGCCCGTGGCGTGGCCGCGCGGCCGGTCGGTTCGTCGTCGGCCGCGCGCGATGCTCGCGCAATGAGCAGATGAGCCGACTGTCCGAAGATGGCGTCCGCCCGGCGCCCGCGAAGCCGGGCAGGCCGGCTGCGCCGAACACCGCGTCGCCGGGGCCTTGTCCAGCGCGCGCGCGGCGGACCCTAAGGCTGCGTCGCCTTGTTCGCGTTGCCGCGCGCCTTCTCGATCGGGTACCTGCGGGCATTGGCGGCCAGCTTGCTGCGCACGGCGTCGTCCAGGTCCACCTCGAGGACGGCCGCCAGCCGCACCAGGTAGATCAACACATCGGCCATCTCGTCGCGCACCCGGCGCGCGGTGACCGCATCGCGCGCGACCTCGCGCGATGCGTCCTCGGTCAGCCACTGGAACAACTCCACCAACTCGCCCACCTCGCCGGTGAGCGCCATCGCGAGATTCTTCGGCGAGTGAAACGGCTCCCAGTCGCGTTCGCGGGCGAACTGCGCAATCGCTTCACGCAGCCCCGCGACGTCGACCAGCGCCCGCGGCTTCGGATCGTCCGCAACGGTCATCGACGGATTGCCTTGCACAGCCACCTGGCAATCGTACCGCCGGGCGACCGCAGCGGGCCCGCCGTGCCCCGGGCCGGCCGGTCGGTCGCCGGCGGCCGGGCAGCGGGCGCCCATGGCGGGCCCCCGCCGCGTGGCGAGTGGTGGCGCAGCCGCCTGCGCGCCGTGTCGGTGCACCGCGCTGGCGCTGCGCACTGACCGAAGAACGACACGAGACGAGCCCATGCGCCGACCCCCGTTGCACGACCCGCTGGCCGACCCGCATGCCGGGGCCGCGCACGAGATGCGCAAGACCACCTGCTACATGTGCGCCTGCCGCTGCGGCATCCGGGTGCACCTGCGCGACGGCGTCGTGCGCTACATCGACGGCAACCCGGACCACCCGCTGAACCAGGGCGTGATCTGCGCCAAGGGTTCGTCGGGGATCATGAAGCAGTACTCGCCGGCGCGGCTGCTCAAGCCGCTCAAGCGTCGCGAAGGCGCCGAGCGCGGCGCCGGCGACTTCGTCGAGATCGAGTGGGACGAGGCGTTCGCGACGCTGGCCGAGCGCCTGGCGAAGATCCGAGCCACCGACCCGAAGCAGTTCGCCCTGTTCACCGGGCGCGACCAGATGCAGGCGCTCACCGGCCTGTTCGCGCGCCAGTTCGGCACGCCGAACTACGCGGCGCACGGCGGCTTCTGCTCGGTGAACATGGCCGCCGGGCTGATCTACACGATCGGCGGCTCGTTCTGGGAATTCGGCGGTCCCGACCTCGACCGCGCCAAGCTGTTCGTGATGCTCGGCACCGCCGAGGACCACCACAGCAACCCGCTGAAGATCGCGATCAGCCGGTTCAAGCGCAACGGCGGGCGCTTCGTCTCGGTCAACCCGGTGCGCACCGGGTACTCGGCGATCGCCGACGAGTGGGTGCCGATCCGCCCCGGCACCGACGGCGCGTTCCTGCTCGCGGTGATCCACGAGATCCTGGCCAAGGGCCTGTACGACCGCGATTTCGTCGTCCAGTACACCAACGGCGGCGAACTCGTGAACCTCGACGCCGCGCACGACGAGTACGGCATGTTCGTGCGCACCGAGGTGCCGCAGGAGGAGGTCTGCTACGACCCGCAGAACAAGCTGTGGTGGGACCGGCACACGAACAAGCCGGTGCTGTCGCACGCCGAGGGCGCCGACCCGTTCCTGCTCGGCGAGTTCACGCTCGCCGACGGCACCCCGGTCAAGCCCGCGTTCCAACTGCTGCAGGACCGCGTCAAGGACTACACGCCCGAGTGGGCGGCGCAGATCACCGGCATCCCGGCCGGAACGATCCGCCGGCTGGCGCACGAGATGGGGGTGACCGCGCGCGACCAGCGCATCGAGCTGCCGATCGCGTGGACCGACGCCTGGGGCCACGAGCACGACACCGTCACCGGCAACCCGGTGGCGTTCCACGCGATGCGCGGGCTGGCCGCGCACTCGAACGGCTTCCACACGATCCGCGCGCTGGGCATCCTGATGTCGCTGCTCGGCACGATCGACCGCCCCGGCGGGTTCCGCCACAAGGCGCCGTTCCCGCGGCCGATCCCGCCTTGCGCCCGCACGCCGAACGACCCGCGCGCGGTCCGGCCCGGCCACCCGCTCGACGGCATGCCGCTGGGCTGGCCGTCGGACCCCGACGACCTGTTCGTCGACGACGACGGGCAGCCGGTGCGCATCGACAAGGCGTTCTCCTGGGAGTACCCGCTGTCGGTGCACGGGCTGATGCACAACGTCATCACGAACGCCTGGCGCGGCGACCCGTACCGCATCGACACGCTGCTCATCTTCATGGCCAACATGTCGTGGAACTCCACGATGAACACGGCCGAGGTGCGCCGCATGCTCAACGACCGCGACGAGCACGGCGAGTACAAGATCCCGTTCCTCGTGGTGGCCGACGCGTTCCACTCGGAGATGACGGCCTTCGCCGACCTGATCCTGCCCGACACGACCTACCTCGAGCGCCACGACGTGATGTCGATGCTCGACCGCCCGATCTCGGAGTTCGACGGCCCGGTCGACGCGGTGCGCATCCCGGTGCTGCCGCCCAGCGGCGACTGCAAGCCGTTCCAGGAGGTGCTGATCGAGCTCGGCACGCGGCTGAAGCTGCCGACCTTCGTCACGCCGCAGGGCCAGCGCAAGTACCGCGACTACCCCGACTTCATCGTCAACTGGGAGACCGAGCCCGGATCGGGCATCGGCTTCCTCGCGGGCTGGCGCGGCAAGGGCGGCGAGAAGAGCCTGGTCGGCGAGCCGAACCCGCGCCAGTGGGAGATGTACGAGCAGCACGACTGCGTGTTCCACCACGAACTGCCGCGCAGCTACCAGTACATGCGCAACTGGAACCAGGGCTACCTCGAGTGGAGCCGCGCGCACCGCATCACGCGCTACGCCGAGCCGATCCTGATCCACCTGTACTCGGAGGTGCTGCAGCGCTTTCGCAGCGCCGCGCAGGGCAAGGGGCTGACGCGCAAGCCGCCGGCGGCGCTGCGCCAGCGCGTGGCGACCTACTTCGACCCGCTGCCGTTCTACTACGAGCCGCTCGAGGCGCACGTCACCGACAAGCACAAGTACCCGCTGGCCGCGGTGACGCAGCGGCCGATGGCGATGTACCACTCGTGGGACTCGCAGAACGCCTGGCTGCGCCAGATCCACGCCTGGAACGTGCTGTACGTCAACACCCACACCGCGCGCGCCGCCGGCATCGACGACGGCGACTGGGTCTGGGTCGAGTCGCCGTGGGGCCGCGTGCGCTGCCGCGCCAGCCACAGCGAGGCGGTCGAGCCGGGCACGGTGTGGACCTGGAACGCGATCGGCAAGGCCGCCGGCGCATGGAACCTCGAGCCCGACGCCAACGAGTCGCGCCAGGGATTCCTGCTCAACCACCTGATCAGCGACGAGCTGCCGGTGCGCGGCAGCGAGCAGCGCATCTCGAACTCCGACCCGGTCACCGGCCAGGCCGCCTGGTACGACGTGCGCGTGCGCATCGTCAAGGCCGCGCCCGGCGAGCCGGCCGAGAGCGCGCCGCAGTTCGCGCCGATGCGCCGCTACCCCGGCATGGGCGAGCGGTTGCGCGAGCTGGTGCTGCCGGCGAAGGTCAGGCGATGACGCGCAAGCAGCTCGCGCTGGTCATCGACCTGAACGTGTGCGTGGGATGCCACGCCTGCGTGACCAGCTGCAAGGAGTGGAACGGCAGCGGCGCCGCCGGGCCGATGAGCGACCAGAACCCCTACGGCGCCGACCCCAGCGGCACCTTCTTCAACCGCGTGCTGACCTTCGAGGTCGGCGAGTACCCGCACACCGAGACGGTGCACTTCCCGAAGTCGTGCCTGCACTGCGAGGAGCCGCCCTGCGTGCC
>NZ_DAOKZA010000091.1:0-6436 GCF_035325925.1 Azohydromonas sp.
CGGCACGCGTGGTCGAGATCGGCGGTGCCGAGGGCAACGAGGCGCTGGTCGCATCTGGGCTGAAGCCCGGCGAGCAGGTGGTCACCGCCGGCGTGCACGTGCTGACGCCGGGACAGAAGGTCACGCTGTACGCCGCGCCCGTCGAGGCCGCGGCCTCGCGCTGAACGTTCGCCACGCCGATGCCCCCCGCCACGTCCGCGGCCCCGGCTGGCGCGTCGCGCTTCAACGTCTCGCGCTGGGCGATCGAGCACGCGCCGCTGACGCGCTACCTGATGATCGTGCTGCTGCTGCTCGGCGCCGCAGCGTACTTCCAGCTGGGACAGGACGAGGACCCCCCCTTCACGTTCCGCGTGATGGTGGTGCAGGCGTTCTGGCCCGGCGCGAGCGCGGTGCAGGTGGCCGAGCAGGTCACCGACAAGATCGAAAAGACGCTGCAGGAGGTGCCCTACGCCGACGTGGTGCGCAGCTACACGAAGCCGGGCGAGTCACTGACGTTGCTGCAGCTGGCCGACCACTCGCCGCCGCACGCCGTCGGCGACGTGTGGTACCAGGCGCGCAAGAAGATCGGCGACATGCGCCATACGCTGCCGGCGGGCGTCGTCGGGCCGGTGTTCAACGACGAGTTCGGCGACGTCTACGGCTCGATCTTCGCGCTGTGGGCCGACGGCTTCACCCCCGAGGAACTGCGCGAGTTCGCCGAGGGGGTCCGCGAGCGGCTGCTGCGTGTGCCGGACGTCGGCAAGGTCGCGCTGTTCGGCGTCCAGCCGGAGAAGCTGTACGTCGAGATCGGTCAGAAGCGCCTGGCGCAGCTCGCACTGGACATGAACCAGGTCGTCGCGCAGCTCGGCGCGCAGAACGCGGTCGAGGGCGCCGGCGTGCTCGACGCGCGCAGCGAGAACCTGCAGGTGCGCGTGGCCGGCGCGTTCACGTCGGTCGACGAGCTGGCGCGGCTACCGATCCGCGCGGTCAACCCGGCCACCGGGCAGGCCAGCGCACTGCGCCTGGGCGACATCGCCGAGATCCGGCGCGCCTACGCGGAACCGCCGGCGGTGAAGGTCCGGCACCAGGGGCGTGATGTCATCGCGCTGGGTGTGTCGATGGCCTCGGGCGGCGACATCATCGTGCTGGGCAAGGCGCTGCGCGAGGCCACCGCGCAGATCGCCGCCGACCTGCCGGCGGGCATCGAACTCGTGCAGATCCAGGACCAACCGACCGCCGTCGGCCGCTCGGTGGGCGAGTTCGTCAAGGTGCTCGTCGAGGCGCTGGTGATCGTGCTCGCGGTGAGCTTCGTCAGCCTCGGGCTGCACACGCGGCCGCTGCGCATCGACATCTGGCCCGGGCTGGTGGTCGCGATCACGATCCCGCTGGTGCTGGCGATCACCTTCGTCGCCATGTACTACTGGGGCGTGGGCCTGCACAAGATCTCGCTGGGCTCGCTGATCATCGCGCTGGGCCTGCTCGTCGACGACGCGATCATCGTCGTCGAGATGATGGTGCGCAAGCTCGAGGAGGGCTACGACCGGCTGCGCGCCGCCACCTTCGCTTTCGACGTCACCGCGATGCCGATGCTCACCGGCACGCTGATCACCGCCGCCGGCTTCCTGCCGATCGGGCTGGCGAAGTCGACCACCGGTGAGTACACGTTCGCGATCTTCGCCGTCACCGCGGCGGCGCTGGTGATCTCGTGGGCGGTCTCGGTGTATTTCGTGCCGTGGCTGGGCTGGCGGCTGCTGCGCGTCAAAGCGCGCGCCGGTGGCGACGAGGGGCCGCACGAGCTGTTCGACACGCCCTTTTACAGCCGCTTCCGCGCCGTCGTCGACGCTTGCGTGCGCCACCGCTGGTTGACGATCGCAGCGACGCTGACGGTCTTCGCGCTCGGCGTCGCCGGCATGGGCCGCGTGCAGCAGCAGTTCTTCCCCGACTCGAGCCGCCCGGAGATCCTGGTCGACCTGTGGCTGCCCGAGGGCTCGACGATCCACGCCAGCGACGAGGTCGCACGGCGCTTCGAGGCACGCCTGATGGCCGAGCCGGGCGTGGCCAGCGTCAGCACCTGGATCGGCGGCGGCGTGCCGCGCTTCTACCTGCCGCTGGACCAGATCTTCCCGCAGGGCAACGTCAGCCAGGCGATCGTGCTGCCGACCAGCCTCGCCGAGCGCGAGCGCCTGCGACGTGCGCTGCCGGCGCTGCTGGCCACCGAGTTCCCCGAGGTGCGTGCGCGAGTCAAATTGCTGCCCAATGGGCCGCCGGTGGCCTATCCGGTGATGTTCCGCGTGGTCGGCACCGAGGTCGAGCAGGTGCGGCGCTGGGCCGACGAGGCCAAGCGCATCCTGGGCGACCACCCGCACATGCGTGGTGTCAACGACAACTGGAACGAATCGGTCAAGGTGCTGCGCCTGCAGGTCGACCAGGACAAGGCACGCGCGCTCGGCGTGAGCAGCCAGTCACTGGCGCAGGCGTCGCGCACCATGCTGTCGGGCACGACGATCGGCCAGTACCGCGAAGGCGACAAGCTGATCGACATCGTGCTGCGCCAGCCCGAGGACGAGCGCCGCCGTATCACCGACCTCGCCGACGCCTACGTGCCCACCGCCAGCGGGCGGGCGGTGCCGCTCGGGCAGGTGGCGAAGATCGACTTCGGCTGGGAGCCGGGCGTGGTCTGGCGCGAGAACCGCAGCTTCGCCGTCACCGTGCAGGGCGACGTGGTCGAGGGCCTGCAGGGCGCGACGGTGACGGCGCAGCTGTGGCCGGCGCTCCAGCAGCTCGAGTCGCGCATGCCGCCGGGCTACGACATCGAGGTCGCCGGCGCGGTGGAGGAGAGCAGTAAGGGGCAGGGATCGATCGCCGCCGGCGTGCCGGCGATGCTGTTCATCATCTTCACGCTGCTGATGCTGCAGCTGCACAGTTTCAGCCGCGCGATGCTCGTGTTTCTCACCGGGCCGCTGGGCATCGCCGGCGTCGCCGCGGCGCTGCTGCTGCTCGACCGGCCGTTCGGCTTCGTCGCGCTGCTCGGCGTGATCGCGCTGATGGGCATGATCATGCGCAACTCCGTGATCCTGATCGACCAGATCGAGCAGGACCGCGCGCGCGGCGTGCCGGCCTGGGACGCGATCGTCGAAGCCGCGGTGCGGCGTTTCCGCCCGATCGTGCTGACCGCTGCGGCGGCAGTGCTGGCGATGATCCCGCTGTCGCGCAGCGTGTTCTGGGGGCCGATGGCGGTGGCCATCATGGGCGGGCTGATCGTGGCCACCGCGCTGACGCTGCTCGCGCTGCCCGCGATGTACGCCGCCTGGTTCCGCGTGAGGCGCGAACCGGCGCGCTGACCGGCCACCGGCCGGCGCGGGGCGCGGCGCCGCGCTGCCGCTAAAATGATGCGTTTGCCGAATCGCCTCGCGGGGTCGCTGGCCAATGCCACCGGCGGCCCCGTTGCACTTGGAGCCCTCGCGCGGGTGGCGAAATTGGTAGACGCACCAGGTTTAGGTCCTGACGCCAGCGATGGTGTGGGGGTTCGAGTCCCCCCCCGCGCACCAGACACGCAACGAAAGAGTTCGAGATCATGACGGTCACCGTGGAAACCCTGGACAAGCTCGAGCGCCGCATCACGCTGACGCTCGCCGCCGACGAGATCAACCGGGAGGTCGAGTCGCGGCTGAAGAAGCTCGCGCGCACCGTCAAGGCCGACGGATTCCGCCCCGGCAAGGTGCCGCTGTCGGTGGTCGCGCAGCGTTACGGCTACTCGGTGCACTACGAGGTGATGAACGACAAGGTCGGCCAGGCCTTCGCCGAGGCCGCCAACGAGGCCAAGCTGCGCGTGGCCGGCGCGCCGCGCATCGCGCAGAAGGACGGCGCGCCCGACGGCCAAATCGCGTTCGACGCGACCTTCGAGGTGTACCCCGACGTGCGCATCGGCGACCTGACGGGCGCCGAGATCGAGCGGGTGAGCACCGAGGTCACCGAGGCGGCGATCGACAAGACGGTCGAGATCCTGCGCAAGCAGCGCCGCACCTTCGCGCAGCGCCCCGCCGCCGAGGGTGCCGCCGAGGCTGATCGTGTGACGATCGACTTCGAGGGCAAGATCGACGGCGAGCCGTTCGCCGGCGGCAAGGCCGAGGGCTTCCAGTTCGTCATCGGCGAAGGCCAGATGCTCGAGCAGTTCGACAGGGCCGTGCGCGGCATGAAGGTCGGCGAGAGCAAGACCTTCCCGCTGCAGTTCCCGGCCGACTACCACGGCCAGGAGGTGGCCGGCAAGGAGGCCGACTTCCTGGTGTCGATGAAGAAGATCGAGGCCCAGCACCTGCCCGAGGTCGACGAGGCGTTCGTCAAGTCGCTCGGCCTGGCCGACGGCACCGTCGCCGCGCTGCGCGAGGACGTCAAGCGCAACCTCGAGCGCGAGGTGAAGTTCCGCGTGCAGGCACGCAACAAGGCGGCGGTGATGGACGCGCTGGTCAAGGCCTGCGAACTCGACGTGCCCAAGGCGCTGGTCGACGGTGAGGTCGAGCGCATGACCGCCGCCGCACGCGAGGACCTGAAGAAGCGTGGCGTCAAGGACGCCGACAAGGCGCCGATCCCGGCCGAGATCTTCCAGCCGCAGGCCGAACGCCGCGTGCGCCTGGGCCTGGTGGTCGCCGAGCTGGTGCGCGCCAACGGCCTGCAGGCCAAGCCCGAGCAGCTGCAGGCGCACATCGAGGAGGTGGCGCAGAGCTACGAGAAACCGGCCGAGGTGATGCGCTGGTACCTCAGCGACCGCCAGCGCATGGCCGAGGTCGAGGCGGTCGTGATCGAGAACAACGTCACGCAGCACGTGCTCGGCCTGGCCAAGGTGGTCGACAAGACGGTGCCGTTCGACGAGCTGATGAGCGCCTGACACGGCGCGCCACGCCGCGACGGGCGCCGAGCTGCAAGGCCGGCGCCCGCGGTGCATTCTGCGCGGTCCCATAATCGCGTCACGTCACCGCTGCAAGCGAAGGATTGCGAGACATGAGTGCGCTGGAAACGAGCAACCTGGGCATGGTGCCCATCGTCATCGAGCAGTCGGGCCGCGGCGAGCGCGCCTACGACATCTACAGCCGCCTGCTGCGCGAGCGGGTGATCTTCCTCGTCGGGCCGGTCAACGACCAGACCGCCAACCTGGTCGTCGCGCAGCTGCTGTTCCTCGAGAGCGAGAACCCCGACAAGGACATCTCGCTGTACATCAACAGCCCCGGCGGCAGCGTCAGCGCCGGGTTGTCGATCTTCGACACGATGCAGTTCATCAAGCCCGACGTGTCGACGCTGTGCATCGGCATGGCCGCCAGCATGGGCGCGTTCCTGCTCGCCGCGGGCGCCAAGGGCAAGCGCTTCACGCTGCCGAACTCGAAGATCATGATCCACCAGCCGCTGGGTGGGGCGCAGGGGCAGGCCACCGACATCGAGATCCACGCGCGCGAGATCCTGAAGACGCGCGAACAGCTCAACAAGATCCTCGCCGAGCGCACTGGCCAGGCGCTGGAGAAGATCGCCGCCGACACCGAGCGCGACTACTTCATGGGCGCCACGGAGGCCAGGGACTACGGCCTCGTCGACCAGGTGATCGAGCGCCGCGGCTGATCGCTGCGCGGGCACCGGCGCACGCGCCATCACGGCGATTGCGGGCTCTTTTCCGCCCGCAGGGCCGGCGTGCGCATGGACTATCATTCAAAGACGCCCACCCGCACTGCCCGCGCACGACTCCCCATGGCCGACAAAAAAGGCGCCTCGAGCGAGAAGGTCCTCTACTGCTCGTTCTGCGGCAAGAGCCAGCACGAGGTCAAGAAGCTCATCGCCGGCCCGTCGGTGTTCATCTGCGACGAGTGCATCGAGCTGTGCAACGACATCATCCGTGACGAGGTGCCGTCCGACGCCGGCGGGGGCAAGGCCTCGCGCTCGGACCTGCCGACCCCCGGCGAGATCAAGTCGCTGCTCGACCAGTACGTGATCGGGCAGGACCAGGCCAAGCGCATCCTGTCGGTGGCCGTCTACAACCACTACAAGCGCCTGAAGCACACCGCCGGCAAGGACGAGGTCGAACTGACGAAGAGCAACATCCTGCTCATCGGGCCGACCGGATCGGGCAAGACGCTGCTCGCGCAGACCCTGGCACGCATGCTCAACGTGCCGTTCGTGATCGCCGACGCGACGACGCTGACCGAGGCCGGTTACGTCGGCGAGGACGTCGAGAACATCATCCAGAAGCTGCTGCAGAACTGCAACTACGACGTCGAGCGCGCGCAGCGCGGCATCGTCTACATCGACGAGATCGACAAGATCAGCCGCAAGGCCGACAACCCCAGCATCACGCGCGACGTCTCGGGCGAGGGCGTGCAGCAGGCGCTGCTCAAGCTGGTGGAGGGCACGATGGCCAGCGTACCGCCGCAGGGCGGGCGCAAGCACCCGAACCAGGACTTCCTGCAGATCGACACGA
>NZ_DAOKZA010000092.1:0-6388 GCF_035325925.1 Azohydromonas sp.
AGCTGGTCAAGGCCAACGGCTGGATCGAGGGGCTGACGATCGCCTCGATCATCCTCGGCGTCGTGCTCGGCGGCCAGCTGGTGGGGCCGCACATCGCGCCGTGGCTGCTGGCGCTGGCGCCGCCGGGCGTCGACAGCGCGCCGCAGGCGGCGATCGCGGCGCTGGTCTCTCTGTACGTCGTCGCGGCAGTGTTCAACCTGTACATCCCGCGCACGTCGACGCCCCTGCGCCCGTTCGGCGGCAACCCGCTGGCGCTGGTGCGCGACTTCTCGCAGTGCAACGCGCGGCTGTGGAGCGACAAGCTCGGCCAGATCTCGCTGGCGACGACCACGCTGTTCTGGGGCGTGTCGGGCAACCTGCGCTACATCGTGCTGGCGTGGGCCGCGGCGGCGCTGGGCTACGGCACGACGCAGGCGTCGTCGCTGGTCGGCGTGGTGGCCATCGGCACCGCCGCCGGCGCGGTGCTGGCGTCGGTGATGATGCGCCTCGAGCATGCCACCCGCGTGATCCCGCTGGGCGTCGCGATGGGGCTGCTGGTGATCGCGATGAACGCCATCGGCAATGTCTGGGTCGCGGCGCCTTTCCTGATGCTGCTCGGCGCGCTCGGCGGCTTCCTCGTCGTGCCGATGAACGCGCTGCTGCAGCACCGCGGCCACAACCTGATGGGCGCCGGGCGCTCGATCGCGGTGCAGAACTTCAACGAGCAGGCGTGTATCCTGGCGCTCGGGGCGTTCTACACCGGCATGACCAAGTGGGGGCTGTCGGCGTTCGGCGCGATCACCGTGTTCGGGCTGGTCGTCGCCGGCACGATGGAACTGATCCGCCGCTGGCACCGCCGCAACTGCGTCGAGCACCGCGACGAGGTCGAGCGCCTGCTGACGATCGCCCGCAGCGACAGTCATTGACCCCCCCCCCCGCGGCGCCTTCGCAGCCGCCTCGACGGAGCTGCGCCGGGCCACCGGCGCAGCCGGATCGAAGGGACTGCGCCGGGCCACCGGCGCCGCCGGATCCGCGGCGTGCGCACGCGGGCTGCGCCTGCCCCACGCCACCGGGCGCACGGCCATCCGCAGCCCCGACAATGCCCGGTTTGCCTCAGCCCGCATGAATCCCCGTTCCGCCGCCTGGCCCGCCGCCGCGCTGACGCTCAACGCGCTGGTGTGGGGCCTGTCGTGGTGGCCGTTTCGCGAGCTGCACGCCGTGGGGCTGCACCCGCTGTGGGCGACGGCGCTGATCTACGCGCTGGCGACGGCGGCGCTCGGCGCGTGGCGCCGCGACGTGTGGCGCGAGGTCGCGGCGCACCGCGCGCTGTGGGTGCTGGTCGTCGCGTCGGGCACGACCAACGCCGCGTTCAACTGGGCGGTGACGATCGGCGACGTCGTGCGCGTGGTGCTGCTGTTCTACCTGATGCCGCTGTGGGCGGTGCTGCTGGCGCGCTGGCTGCTCGGCGAGCCGCTGCACCGCGGCGCACTGGCGCGCGTGGCGCTGGCGCTCGCAGGTGCTGCCACCGTGCTGTGGCCCGACGGCGGCGGCTGGCCCTTGCCGCGCACGCTGTCCGACGCGCTCGGCCTGCTCGGCGGCTTCACGTTCGCGCTGAACAACGTGATGCTGCGCCGCGAGGCCGCGCGCAGCGAGTCGGCACGCGCCGCGGCGATGTTCGCCGGCGGCGTGCTGGTGGCCGGCGGCGTCGCGCTGCTGCTCACGTGGGCCGGGCGAGTCGGCGCGCCGCCGCCGCCCGCGCCCGGCTGGGTGGCCGGCGCCGCGCTGCTCGGCGCGCTGTTCCTCGTCGCCAACCTGGCGCTGCAGTACGGCGCGGCGCGGCTGCCGGCGCAGGCCACCGCGGTGATCATGCTCACCGAGGTGCTGTTCGCGTCGGCGTCGGCGATCGCGCTGGGCGCGGGCACGCTCGGCTGGCGCATCGTCGTCGGTGGCGCGCTGATCGTCGCTGCCGCCGCGCTTGCGGCACGCGCACGCCCGGCCGTGCCGTGACGCATGCCGCGGTGCGCACCGGGACTCAGCGCCGCGGTGCGCGCGCGTCGGCGGTGGCGATGCGCACGCCGTGGCGGTGCAGCAGTTCGCGCAGCTCGGTCGCGGCGGGGGGCTTGGCGAGGTAGGCGTCGCAGCCGGCGAGCGTGCCACGCACGCGGTCGCTGGCGCCGGGGCGCTCCGACAGCAGCACGACCACCGGCAGCGCGCCGGCGAGCGGGCGCTGCCTGCGCTTGATCTGGCGGCACAGCGCGAGGCCGTCGAGTTCGCTGTGCGCCCCGAGTTCGGCGGCGATGAACACGAAGTCGACCGGCGCGTCGGCCAGCCGCGCCAGCGCTTGCGCGCTGTCGCCGACGCACTGCGTTGCCAGCCCGAGCGCCTGAAGGTGCTGTTCGAGCGGGTGCGGTGCGGTGTCGTCGGGGTCGACCAGCAGCGCCTCGGGCAGCCGCGGCGGCGCGTGCGCCGTCGGGTCGGCCGGCGCTTCGTCGAGCGGCACGGGCGCCGAGTCCCAGGCGCGGCGCTGCGGACGCCCGGGTTCGTCGCCGACGGCCGCTGCATCGACGCCGTTGGCACCCGCCACGGCACGCTGCGGGCGCGGCGACCACGCCGTCGCCGCGGCCAGCGGCTGCGCATCGTGCAGCGCGGCGAGCGCGTCGAGCTCGCGCAGCACGTGCAGCGGGTCGATCGGGCGCATCGTCCACGCCGCGGTGCCCGGCGGCGGGTGTGCGCCGACGAACACCGCCTGGCGCAGCCGGTCGCGCCGGGCCAGTTCGTCGACCACCTCGGGCCGGTCGGCGTCGGCGACGACGAAGTCGGCCATCTCCAGCGTGGGCACTTGTTCGTAGACCGGGCGGCGTTCGGCGCTGAGGCGGAAGTACGAGCCGAGCGCGCTGCGCTCGAACCCGCTGAACCCCCGCAAAGCCACCCTGTACCGTGCGCGCATGCGCTCCCCAGCCGCCACGGCGCATCGTCGGCGGCGGCACCGGTGGTGTCAATGCCACGGCGGCCCGCATGCAGGGGGTACCATCGCCGACCGCTTTGCGCCACCGCCGCCCGCCATGCCCGCCACCAGCATCCATGACTTCCAGGCCCTGTCGATCGAGGGCAAGCCGGCCGACCTGGGTACGCAGCGCGGCAAGGTGCTGCTGATCGTCAATACGGCCAGCGCCTGCGGCTTCACGCCGCAGTTCGCCGGACTCGAGGCGCTGTGGCAGCGCTACCGCGACCGCGGGCTGGTGGTCGTCGGGTTCCCGTGCAACCAGTTCGGCGGCCAGGACCCGGGTAGCGACGACGAGATCGGCGCGTTTTGCCAGCGCAACTACGGCGTGAGCTTTCCGATGATGGCCAAGGTCGACGTCAACGGGCCGCAGGCGCACCCGCTGTGGCAGTGGCTGACGGCCCAGGCGCCGGGAGTGCTGGGCAGCAAGGCGATCAAGTGGAACTTCACCAAGTTCCTCGTCGGCCGCGACGGCCAGGTGATCCGACGCTATGCGCCCACCGACACGCCGGAGTCGATGGCCAAGGACATCGAGGCCGCCCTCGCGGCCTGACCCCACCCCCACGCAGCGCTGCCATGTTCGAACACGTCGAGCCGTTCGCCGGCGACCCCATCCTCGCACTGGTCGAGGTCTTCAACGCCGACCCGCGTCCGCACAAGGTCAACCTGAGCATCGGCATCTACTTCGACGAGGCCGGGCGCATCCCGGTGCTCGAGTCGGTGCGCCGCGCCGAGGCCGCCGTCGTCGCGCGCGGCGGCGCCAAGCCGTACCTGCCGATCGAAGGCGCCGCCAACCTGCGCCGCGCGGTGCAGGAACTGCTGTTCGGCGCCGACCACGAGGTGCTGGCCGGCGACCGCGTCGCGACGATCCAGTCAGTGGGGTCTAGCGGTGGGCTGAAAGTGGGTGCGGACTTCATCAAGCGCTGGTTTCCGGCGAGCGACGCGTGGGTCAGCGACCCGACCTGGGACAACCACCGCTCGATGTTCGAAGGCGCCGGCATCGCGGTGCACAGCTACCCGTACTACGACGCGGCCACCGGCGGCGTGCGCTTCGACGCCATGTGCGAGACGCTCGACGCGCTGCCCGAGCGCAGCGTCGTGCTGCTGCACGCCTGCTGCCACAACCCGACCGGCGTCGACTTGTCGCGCGCGCAGTGGGACGCGCTGATCCCGCTGCTGCAGCGCCGCCGGCTGATCCCGTACCTCGACCTCGCATACCAGGGCTTCGGCGACGGCATCGCCGACGACGCCTACGCGGTGCGCGCGCTGGCGTCGGCCGGCCTGTCGTTTTTCGTCGCCAATTCGTTCTCCAAGAGCATGAGCGTGTACGGCGAGCGTGTCGGCGCGCTCAGCGTCGTGTGCCCCAACGCGCGCCAGGCCGAACACGTGCTCGGGCAGCTGAAGTTCGCTGTGCGGCGCAACTACTCGAGCCCACCGATCCACGGCGGGCAGATCGTCGCCGAGGTGCTGACGGACCCGGCGCTGCGCGTGCGCTGGGAGGCCGAGCTCGGCGCGATGCGCGAACGCATCGCCGCGATGCGTCGCGCGCTGCACGGCGTGGTCAGCGCCAAGGTGCCTGGGCGCGACTTCGGCTACTTCCTCAGCCAGCGCGGGATGTTCAGCTACACCGGCCTGAGCGCGGCGCAGGTCGACCGGTTGCGCGACGAGTTCGCCGTGTACCTGATCCGCTCGGGGCGGATCTGCATCGCCGGGCTCAACGACGCCAACGTCGAGCGCACTGCGCAGGCGATGGCCGCGGTGCTCGCCGGCTGATCAGGCCTGCGCGGCGTCGCTGACGAGCCGGCGCAGCCAGGCGTGCGCCGCGTCGTCGTCGCGGCGCAGGTGCCACACCATCTCGACCTGCACGTGCGGCAGCGCCAGCGGCAGCGGCGCAGTGACCAGCGCGCCAGCCATGCCGGTGGCGTCGACGAAACCGGCCGGCAGCACCGTCAGCAGGTCCGAAGCGCAGACCACGCGACCGGCGACGAAGAACTGGTTGACAGTCAGCACGATGCGCCGCTGGCGGCCGAGCGCCGACAGCGCCTGGTCGACGAAGCCGTGCGGACGCCCCGAGAAGCTCACCAGCAGGTGGTGCGCGGCACAGAACGCGTCGAGCGTCAGCGGCCGCCCGGCCAGCGGGTGCCCGCGGCGCATCACGCAGACGTACTCGGTCTCGCGCAGCCTGCGGTGACGCAACGCGCCGTGCGGCCCGGCGGCCTGGATCGCGGTGATCGCCTGCGGGAAGTAGCCGATGGCGAGGTCGGCGTCGCCGCGCTCGATCAGCGCGCGCGGGTCGCGCGTCGCCAGCGGCAACACCCGCAGGTTGGCGAGCGCTCGCATCTGCTCGAACGCCTGCACCATCGCGGGCATCAGCATGGCCGCGGTGGCGTCGACCATCGCCAGCCGGAAGCTCACCGCGCCGCGATCGGGCCGGAACGCCTCGGGCGCCAGCGCGCCGCGCAGCGCCGCCAGCGCGGCACGCACCTGCGGCCATAGCGCCTCGGCGCGTGGGGTCGGCGTCATGCCGCCGGCAGCGCGCACGAACAGCGGCTCGCCGACCGCCGCGTGCAGCCGCTTCAGCGCGTGACTGACCGCCGGTTGCGTCATCGCCAGCGACTGAGCGGCGCGCGTCAGGCTGCCGTCGGCCATCACCGCGTCGAAGACGCGCAGGAGGTTGAGGTCGAAGGTGCGGAAGTTCATCGGCACGAACATTCTCGACGCTTATGTCCGCTATCCAGAACATTCATTTGATACTTATGCGTATTTACCCTAAGCTATCGATGTCAGAAGATCAATCACGTTCACCTGTCGAGGAATCTGCGATGTCCGCCCACTCCGCCACCCTGCGCGCCCTTCCGGCAACGCGCGTCGACGACCCGATCGGGACGTGGCGCCGCGTCGGCCGCCGCCTGTGGCTCGCCCTGATCGCACACGGCGAACGCCGCGCGGCAGCCGCGTTGCGGCGCATGGCGGTGGCGCAACACGACGTCGACCCGGCACTGGCGCAGCAGTTGACCGCCGCCGCCGCGCGCCGCGTCACGCCCTGACCCTGTCGAGAGGAAGCACCATGTCGAGCACCACCTTCGTCACCCCGGCCCAGGCCCCGCTGACGGCTCCGCGCGGCGCGCGCTGGGCCGCCGAGATCGCCGCGCGCGCCTGGCGCGCCGTCGCCCGTGCCCTGGCCACGCCGCCGGCGCGCGCCGACGTGGCCGGCCTGCGCCGCTATGCGGCCAGTCTGCAGTCCAGCGACCCGCGCTTCGCCGCCGACCTGTTCGCCGCGGCCGACCGGCACGAGCGCCAGATCGGCGCCTGAGACGCCCGGGCGGGCGGGCCGGGCGCCGCCCGATCCGGGGGCGCTCAGATGCAGCGCCCGCCGTCGACCTCCATCGCGACGCCGGTGATCATCGA
>NZ_DAOKZA010000093.1:0-6206 GCF_035325925.1 Azohydromonas sp.
CACGCGCCTGTTCGGCAAGGTCACGAACATCGCCGACTACGGCGCGTTCGTCGAGATCGAGCCGGGCATCGAGGGCCTGGTGCACGTCTCGGAGATGGACTGGACGAACAAGAACGTTGCCCCGGCGAAGGTCGTCAGCCTGGGCGACGAGGTCGAGGTGATGGTGCTCGAGATCGACGAGGACAAGCGCCGCATCAGTCTGGGCATGAAGCAGTGCCGCGCCAACCCGTGGGAGGAGTTCGCGCAGAACGTCAAGCGCGGCGACCGCGTCAAGGGTCCGGTCAAGTCGATCACCGACTTCGGCATCTTCATCGGCCTGGCGCAGGGCATCGACGGCCTGGTGCACCTGTCGGACCTGTCGTGGCACGAGCCGGGCGAGAGCGCGGTGCGCAACTACAAGAAGGGCCAGGAGGTCGACGCGGTGGTGCTCGGCGTCGACGTCGAGCGCGAGCGCATCAGCCTGGGCGTCAAGCAGCTCGACGGCGACCCGTTCGCCACCTTCACCACGATGAACGACCGCGGCGCGATCGTCAACGGGACCGTGAAGAGCGTCGATGCCCGCGGCGCCGAGATCCAGCTCACGCCCGACGTGACCGGCTACCTGCGCGCCAGCGAGATCAGCCGCGACCGCGTCGAGGACGCGCGCAACCTGCTCAAGGAAGGCGACGAAGTCAGCACGATGATCATCAACATCGACCGCAAGACGCGCTCGATCCAGTTGTCGATCAAGGCCAAGGACAACGCCGACCAGCAGGAGGCGATGCAGCGCCTGGCGCAGAGCAACGAGCGCGAGACCGCCGGCACCACCAGTCTCGGCGCCCTGCTGCGCGCCAAGCTCGACAACCGCAACGAGTGAGGACGCGTCGCGGGGAGGTCCCCCCCGGGGGCCGCCCCGCGCCGTCCCGCCGATCACCCGATGACCCGCAGCGACCTCGTCGCCGAGCTGGCCGAGCGGTTCGGCCAGCTCACGCAGCGCGACACGGAATTCGCCGTCAAGACCATCCTCGACGCGATGAGCGACGCGCTGGCGCGCGGCCACCGCATCGAGATCCGCGGCTTCGGCAGCTTCTCGATCAACCGCCGCCCGCCGCGCGTGGGCCGCAACCCGCGCAGCGGCGAGCAGGTGGTGGTGCCCGAGAAGCTGGTGCCGCACTTCAAGCCGGGCAAGGCGCTGCGCGAGGCGGTCGACGCGCGCATGCCGGTCGACCCCGCACCGGCCGGCCCCGCCGCCTGAGGCGGCGCCGCGCGTTGCGCCACTAGAATGCAGCGCGCATGCGCGCGCTCGTCTGGCTCCTGCGAGCCCTCGTCTTCTTCACGTTGTTCGCGTTCGCGCTCAACAATCAGCAAGACGCCGTCGTGCGCTGGTTCTTCGGCGTCGAGTGGCGCGCACCGATGGTCATCGTCGTGCTCGCCGCGTTCGCCGCCGGCTGCGGCCTGGGCGTGCTGGCGATGACGCCCGGCTGGTGGCGCGGTCGGCAGCTGTCCCGGCGGCCGCCCCCGGCCGACGACACGCCACGGCGCACCGGCACCGAAGTGCCGCCGGCGCCGCCCGGGGTCGAGCACCCGCCGCGCGAAGGCCTGTGATGGAGTTCGACCTGCAGTGGCTGCTGCTGGGGCTGCCGATCGCGTTCGCGCTGGGTTGGGTCGCGTCTCGGCTCGAGTCGCGGCAGTGGCAGCGCGACCAGCGCGACGCGCCGCGCGCCTACTTCAAGGGACTGAACCTGCTGCTCAACGAACAGCAGGACAAGGCCATCGATGCCTTCATCGAGGCGGTGCAGCACGATCCCGACACCACCGAACTGCACTTCGCGCTGGGCAACCTGTTCCGCCGCCGCGGCGAGTTCGAACGCGCGGTGCGCGTGCACCAGCACCTGCTGCAGCGCGCCGATCTCGGTGCCGGCGACCGCGACCGGGCGCAGCACGCGCTGGCGCAGGACTACGCCAAGGCCGGCCTGTTCGACCGCGCCGAGCCGGCTTACCGCGCGCTCGACGGCACGCCCTTCGAGACCGAGGCGCGGCTCGCGCTGCTCGGCCTGTACGAGCGCGCACGCGACTGGCCCGCCGCCATCGAAGTCGCGCAGCGGCTGGAGAGGGCCGGCGCCGGGTCGTTCGCCGGGCGCATCGCCCACTATGGCTGCGAGCTCGCGCTCGAGGCCGACGCACGCGGCGACGGTGCCGCTGCCGAGCAGGCGCTGGCACGCGCGCTGGAGGCGGCGCCGCACGCGCCGCGGCCGCTGCTGATCCGCGCGCAGCGGCTGACGCGCGGCGGCGACCACGACGCGGCGCTGCGCGCGTTTGCCGAGTTGAGCCAGCGTGCGCCGGCAGCCTTCGACCTCGCGATCCCCGACTTCGTGGCCAGCGCACGTGCCGCCGGACAGTCCGAGCATGCACGACAGCTGCTGTCGACCCTGGCCGAGCGCCAGCCCAGCCTCGCGCTGCTGCGTGCCCTCGACGAGCTCGAGGGCGTGTCGCCCGGCACGTCGCCGCGCTGGGGTGAGCGGCTGCGCCAGCAGCCGACGCTGTCAGCCGCGCTCGAGGTGCTCGACGCGCCGGCGGCCGCGCGCACCGAGGCGGCGCTGGCCGGCGTGCGCGAGGCGGTCGCGCGCGCCGCGCGCCCGCTGCAGCGCTACCGCTGCGCGGCCTGCGGCTTCGAGGCGTCGCAGTACTTCTGGCAGTGCCCCGGCTGCCTGAGCTGGGACAGCTACCCGCCGCTGCGCATCGAGGAGCTCTAGCGCCCCCGGAGGCCGGCGTGCGCCCAGCCCGCGAGTCACGGCACTTGGAGTCGGACCGGCGGGTCAGCGGGCGCACGCGCCGCGAGCTGCGCATCGACCAGCGCCAGCACCGCGTCGAGCGCCGGCACCTGCCCCTTGCCGCCGATGCTCGCCACCGGCCCGGGCCCGGTGATGCCCGCGAGCCCCGGCTCGTGGTCGCAGTAGATGCCCACCGTCGGCCGGCCGTACGCGGCGGCAAGGTGGCTGAACCCGGTGTCGAGGCCGACCACCGCCTGCGCACGCGCCAGCACCGCGGCCATCTCGCCGACCGGGAGGAACGGCGGCACGACGCCGTCGCAGCCGGCGGCGATGCGATCCGCCATCTGCCGCTCGGGCTCGCTGCCCCACAGCACGACGGGCGTCCAGCCCTCGCGCGCCAGCCGCCGACCGACCGCGATCCAGTCGTCCTCGGGCCAGAACTTCTCGGGCCGGCTGGCGTTCGGAATCAACACCGCGAACGGCTCGGCGACATGCCACGATGCATCCGGCATGCGCAGGCCGAAGCGCGGCGGCGTCTGCGGCGCGGCGTAGCCCAGGTGCGCGGCCGCCAGGCGGCGGTTGCGCACGACGGCGTGCAGCTCGCGTGGCACCGCCGCGCCGCGGCGGTACAGCAGCGTGGCCAGCGGCTCGCGCGCGCTCGCGCCGTCGTAGCCGAGCAAGGGCCCGCGTGCCAGCGCGCCCCACAGCGCGCTCTTCAGCAGCCCCTGCAGGTCGAGCACGGCGTCGTAGCGCTCGGCGCGCAGTTCGCGCCGCAGCGCGGCGATCGCGCGCCAGGTGCCGGCGCGGCCGAGCTGGCGGCGCCACCGGCGCCAGCCGACACGCAACACGCGCCGCACGCCCGGGTGCAGTTCCACGATCGGCGCGAACGCCGGCTCGACCAGCCAGTCGACGATCGCACCCGGGTGGTGGTGCCGCAGGTCGTCGACGACCGGCAGCGCGTGCACCACGTCACCCATCGACGAGGTCTTGACGATCAGCACGCGCGGCGGCGCGCGCTCAGCCGGCACGCCGCGACTCGGCGACCAGCGCCGGATTCAGGCGCGGGTCGTTGTACATCTTGAACTGGCGGTAGACCTTGAAGTAGGCATGCCCGGCGCGTGCGTCGTCGAGCAGCGCGTCGAGGCAGCCCGCCAGGTCGGCGCGCTGCTGCTCGAGCTGCACGAGCTTGCGTCGGCTCGCCTCGACGTGCGCGACGTCGACGTCGCCGCGCGCGGCCTGCTCGCGCATCGCGCGGATCTTCAGCGCCAGGATCGACAGCCGGTCGATCATGCTGCCGGCGGTCTCGCTGTTCAGCCGCGCGCCGGCGGCCACCGTGGGGCGTGGCGCGTCGGTGCGCGCCGATGCCGCGTCGACCAGCCCGAGCGCGACCAGCAGCAGTTCGTCGACGCGTTCGGTGGCGTCGTTGCGCGCCTGGTTGTAGCGGTCGATCGCACGCTTGTTGGCGGCGATCTCGGCGTCGGCCACGCGCGTGCGCCGCGCCAGGTCCTCCTCGGCCCACAGCAGGCTGTTGTGACGGTGGTTCGCCTCGATCCACGACCACAGGTCACCCGCGGGGGATGCCGCCGTCTGCGGCCAGCCCGCGCCGGCCAGCCAGCGCTCGTGCGCGGCAACGATCTCGGCGGCGGTCGGCAACGACGTCATCGCGCGATTATCGCCGCCCTCCCCCCACGGGGTGGCCCCACGGAAGGAATGCGAAGACGGGGTGCCGCGCCAACAATGGTGGCAGGTCGGACGCCACGACGATGCCCTCGGCGAAGCGAACGGCCCATCACCGTCCCGTCAACCACCAGGAGAGATCACCATGCTGCGCACCCTCTTCGCCATCGTCCTCGCCACACTGAGCTTCGCCGCCGCCGCCGCGGTCGACGTCAACAAGGCCACGCAGGCCGAACTCGAGAGCATCAAGGGCATCGGCCCGTCGATGTCGGCGCGCATGCTCGACGAGCGCAAGAAGGGCGATTTCAAGGACTGGAGCGACCTCGTCGTGCGCGTCAAGGGCGTCGGCGACGGCAACGCCGCGAAGTTCTCCGCGGCCGGGCTGACGGTGGCCGGCAACGCCTACGTCGCCGCCGCGAAGCCGTCCGCGCCGAAGAAGGCGACCAGGGCCGACGAAAGCAAGCGCTGAATCCTGCCCCGGCGGCCGCGGCGCGGGCCATTGCCCCGCGGCGGCCGTCGCCTTCAGTGCAGCGTCTCGGCCTCGGGCTCGTAGACCAGCCGCGCGCCACCGGCCGTGCAGCGCCGCCAGCGTTCGAGCGCCGCGTCGCTGGGGAAGAAACGCGCCGCGTCGCCGAGGTCGACCTCGGCCACTGCGCGCTCGCGGCGCACCAGCAGGCGCACCGGCAGGCCCTGCACCAGTTCGCCGTCGTCGGTGGCCACGCGGCGTGCCGGGAACTCCTTGAGCAGTTCGGCCACCGGCGGCGCGCCCGCCTGCACCGCCACGCGCAGGAAGCGCGCGTAACGGCAGCGTGCGCTGGCGAGGTCCCACAGCTGCAGCACGTTCAGCCGCAACCCGCCGCCGAACCGGTCGGGTTGCACGCGGCCCTGCACGATCACCAGTTCGTCGTCGCGCAGCAGGTCGCGGTGCGCGTCGAGCAGCGCCTCGCTGGCGGTGGCCTCGATGACCGCGCTGCGGTCGTCGAGCTTGAAGATCGCGACGCGCCCGCGCTGGCCGTTGACCACGCGCAAGTCGCTGACGATGCCGGCCACCAGTTGCGGTTCGCGTGAGTCGGCGAGTTCGGCGACGCTGCGGCGCACGAACTGGCGCACCTCGGCCTCGCAGGCGTCGAACAGGTGGCCCGACAGGTACAGCCCCAGCGCCGAGCGCTCGAGCAGCAGCCGCTCGCGCACGCCCCAGGGTTCGGCGGCCACCAGTGGAGGCTCCTGCGTGCTCGCGGCGTGATCGTCGGGGCCGAAGTCGAACAGACCGCCCTGGTGCGCGTTGGCCGCCTGCGTCTCGGCCCAGTCGTAGGCGAGCGACACGCTGGCCAGCGCCGCCGCGCGGTCGGGGTGCAGTGCGTCGAAGGCGCCAGCCTTGATCAGCGCCTCGACGACGCGTTTGTTGACGCGCTGGCGGTCGACGCGCGCGGCGAAGTCGAACAGGCTGCGGAACGGTCCGCCACCCTCGCCGCCCGCGCCCCCGCGCGCGGCGACGATGGCCTCGATCGCGCCGGCGCCGGTGCCCTTGATCGCGCCCAACCCGTAGCGGATGCGCCGATCGGCCACCGGTTCGAAGCGCCAGGTGCCGCGGTTGACGTCGGGTGGTTCGAACACGACGCGGAACTGCCGCGCGTCGGCCCACAACACGCGAAGCTTGTCGGTGTCGTCCATCTCGATGGTCATGTTCGCGGCGTAGAACTCGGCCGGGTGGTGCACCTTGACCCAGGCCGTGTGGTACGCGAGCAGCGAGTACGCCGCGGCGTGGCTCTTGTTGAAGCC
>NZ_DAOKZA010000094.1:0-6116 GCF_035325925.1 Azohydromonas sp.
GTGGTCTCGATGACCACGCGCTCGAAGTCGAGCTCGCCCTTGCGACGCTTCTCGGCCAGGTCCGACAGCGTGGTGCGCAGGTCCTCTCGGATCGTGCAGCACACGCACCCGTTGCTCATCTGGATGATCTGCTCGCGCGTGTCGGCCACCAGGATCTCGTTGTCGATGTTCTCCTCGCCGAACTCGTTCTCGATCACCGCGATCTTCTGCCCGTGGGCCTCGCCGAGCACGCGCTTGAGCAGGGTGGTCTTGCCGGCGCCCAGGAAGCCGGTGAGGATGGTCGCGGGGATCAGGCCTTGGGTCACGGTGCGGGTCCGGTCGAGCGTCAACGGGAGCCCCTGGATGTCGGGGCGGCGAACTGTGGTGCAAGGGGGCGGCCGTGTCAAGCCGATCGGGTATTCTCCGCCTTCCCTCCACTCCGACACCCCGACGTGTCCGACCCGCAGCCACCGCGGTCGCCGCGCCGCGCCGAAGGCGCCGGCGCGCCGCGCGACAAGCGCAACCTGTTCGAGCGCCTCGTCGAGTTCTTGAGCCCCGGTCCCGACTCGCGCGCCGAGCTGATGAAGACGCTCGCCGACGCCGAGCAGCGCGAGCTGATCGAGCCCGAGTCGCGCGCGATGGTCGAGGGGGTGCTGCGCATGGCCGACATGAGCGCCGGCGACGTGATGGTCGCCGAGCCGCGCATGGACATGCTCGACATCGACGCGCCGTACGACGCCGTGTTGAGCATCGTCATCTCGACCGCGCACTCGCGCTTCCCGGTGTACGAGGGTTCGCGCGACAACATCATCGGCATCCTGATGGCCAAGGACCTGCTGAAGCTGCAGCGCGCCCCCGGCCTGAACCTGCGCACGCTGCTGCGCCCGGCGGTGTTCGTGCCCGAGAGCAAGCGCCTGAACGAGCTGCTGCGCGACTTCCGCAGCAACCGCAACCACCTGGCGATCGTCATCGACGAGTTCGGCAACGTCGCCGGGCTGATCACGATCGAGGACGTGCTCGAGGAGATCGTCGGCGAGATCGAGGACGAGTTCGACGAGGAGGACGCCGACAGCTCGATCTACACGCTGGCCGATGGCACGCATCGCGTCGCCGGCGACGCCGACGTCGAGGACGTCGCCGAGGCGTTCGGCGTCGAGCTGCCGACCGAGGCGTTCGACACCATCGGCGGGCTCGTCGCGCACGAACTCGGGCGCGTGCCACGGCGCGGCGAGTCGGTCGACGTGGCCGGACTGCGCTTCACCGTGATGTTCACCCGCGGCGGCGCGGTGCGCTGGTTCAAGGTCTCGCGCGCGCCGGCGGCCGACGCCGCTTGAGCGCCGCGCCGGCCACGCGCTGGCCGCGCGCGGCCGAGGCGCCCGCCGCGGCGGCGTTGGGCGCGCTGCACAGCCTGCCGTTCGTACACACCGAGGCGTGGCCGCTGCAGCTGCTGTGTGTCGGCGCGCTGGCCGCGCTGGCCGGCCGCGCCGCGCCGCGCCGCGCGGCTTGGCTCGGCTGGCTGTTCGCCACGGCCTGGCTGCTCGCCAGCGTGTGGTGGCTGTTCGTCAGCATGCACCGCTACGGCGGCCTGCCGGCGCCACTGGCCGCGCTGGCGGTGGCCGCCCTCGGCGCCGCGCTGGCGCTGTACCTGGCGCTGGCGATGGCGCTGCACGCGCGCTGGCGGCTCGGGCTCGTGTGGCCCGACGCGTGGCTGTTCGCCGCGCTGTGGATGGGCGCCGAGCTGGCGCGAGGCCTGCTGTTCACCGGCTTTCCCTGGGCGGCCTCGGGTTATGCGCATGTCGACTCGCCGCTGGCCGCGCTCGCGCCGTGGGTTGGCGTGTACGGCGTCGGCGCCTTCGCCGCGCTGCTGTCGGCGCTCGGCGCGGCGGCGCTGCGGCAGCGCCGCGTCGCGCCCGGCGTGGCGGCCGCGGCGCTGCTCGCGTTGCCGGCCGTCGTCGGGCCGCACGAGTTCAGCCGGCCGGCCGGCCGGCTCGAGGTCTCGCTGCTGCAGACCGACGTCGCGCAGGACCGGAAGTTCGCCGCCGAGCACCTGCCTGCGGCGCTGGGCTGGTTGCTGCAGGCGATGACCGGCGCGCGCGGGGCGCTGGTCGTCGCGCCCGAGACCGCGGTGCCGCTGCTGCCCTGGCAGCTGGCGCAGTTCGACGCCGCGTACTGGCCGGCGCTGCAGGCCGCGTTCGCCGGCGGCGACCGTGCGGCGCTGGTCGGCGTGCCGCTGGGCGACTTCGACGCTGGCTACACGAACTCGGTGGTCGGGCTGGGCGGCGGCACCACCTACCGCTACGACAAGCACCACCTGGTGCCGTTCGGCGAGTTCATCCCGCGCGGCTTCCGCTGGTTCACCGAGCTGATGCACATCCCGCTGGGCGACTTCGACCGCGGCCCCGCCGACGCGCCATCGTTCGCCTTCGCCGGCCAGCGGCTGGCGCCGAACATCTGTTACGAGGACCTGTTCGGCGAGGAACTCGCACGGCGCTTCGCCGACCCTGCGGTGGCGCCGACGGTGTTCGTCAACGTCAGCAACATCGGCTGGTTCGGCGACACCATCGCGGTGCCGCAGCACCTGCACATCTCGCGGCTGCGCGCGCTCGAGTTCCAGCGGCCGATGCTGCGCGCGACCAACACCGGGGCGACGGCGGTGGTCGACCACCGCGGCCGCGTGACGCACGCGCTCGCGCCGTTCACGCGCGGCGTGCTCGACGCCTCGGTCGAGGGTCGCGAGGGGCTGACGCCGTACGCGCGCTGGGCGTCGCGCTTCGGGCTGTGGCCGCTGGTCGCCGGCGTCGCGGCGGCTGCGCTGCTGGCGGCGCTGGCCGCGGCGCCGGCGCGTCGCGCGCCTGGGCGCACCTAAAATCGCGTGTTTGCCGCGCTGCGGCGGCGGTGCTCCTGCGATGCTCAGCTTCCAACAACTCATCCTCCAGCTCCAGTCGTACTGGGCCGCGCAGGGCTGCGCGCTGCTGCAGCCGTACGACATGGAAGTCGGCGCCGGCACCAGCCACACCGCCACGTTCCTGCGCGCGCTCGGCCCCGAGCCGTGGAAGGCGGCCTACGTGCAGCCGAGCCGGCGTCCGAAGGACGGGCGCTACGGCGACAACCCGAACCGGCTGCAGCACTACTACCAGTACCAGGTGGTGCTGAAGCCCGCACCGGCCGACATCCTCGAGCTGTACCTGGGCTCACTCGAGGCGCTGGGCTTCGACCTGAAGACCAACGACATCCGCTTTGTCGAGGACGACTGGGAGAACCCGACGCTGGGCGCCTGGGGGCTGGGCTGGGAGGTCTGGCTCAACGGCATGGAGGTCACGCAGTTCACCTACTTCCAGCAGGTCGGCGGCATCGACTGCAAGCCGATCACCGGCGAGATCACCTACGGCCTCGAGCGCCTGGCGATGTACCTGCAGGGCGTCGACAACGTGTTCGACCTGCAGTGGACCGACGGCCTGACGTACCGCGACGTCTACCACCAGAACGAGGTCGAGCAGAGCACGTACAACTTCGAGCACAGCGACGTCGGGTTCCTGCTCGGCGCGTTCGACGCGCACGAGCGCAAGGCGCGCGAGCTGATGGACGCGAAGCTGGCGCTGCCGGCCTACGAGCAGGTGCTCAAGGCGGCGCACACCTTCAACCTGCTCGACGCGCGCGGCGCGATCAGCGTCACCGAGCGCGCTGCCTACATCGGCCGCATCCGGCACCTCGCGCGCAGCGTCGCGCAGAGCTACGTCGACAGCCGCGCGCGGCTGGGTTTCCCGATGGCCCCGCGTCCCTGGGCCGAGGCTGCGCTCACGCAGATCGAGTCGCAGCGCAAGGTGGCATGATGGCGGCGAGCGTGAACAACCTGCTCGTCGAGCTGTTCGTCGAGGAACTGCCGCCGAAGGCGCTGAGGGCGCTCGGCGAGGCTTTCGCCGGCACGCTGGCCGCGAGCCTGAAGGCACAGGGACTGGCCGGCGCCGATGCCGTGATCACGCCGTACGCGTCGCCGCGCCGGCTCGGCGTGCACGTCACCGGCGTCGCCACCAAGGCCGCCGACCGCGCGGTGCAGCACAAGCTGATGCCGGTGGCGGTGGCGCTCGACGCCGCGGGCCGGCCGACGCCGGCGCTGCTGAAGAAGCTCGCCGCGCTGGGCGCCGACGCCTCGGTCGTGCCGTCGCTCTCGCGCCGCGTCGACGGCAAGGCCGAGGTGCTGTTCCTCGACGGTATTGCCGCCGGCGCCTCGCTGGCGCAGGGGCTGCAGCAGGCGCTCGACGAGGCGATCGCGAAGCTGCCGATCCCCAAGGTGATGAGCTACCAGCTGGCCGACGGCTGGACCAGCGTGCACTTCGTGCGCCCGGCGCACGGCCTTGTCGCGCTGCACGGTGCCGACGTGGTGCCGGTGCACGCGCTCGGGCTGGAGGCCGGCCGCACGACGCATGGCCACCGCTTCGAGGCGGCGGCCGACCCGATCGAGCTGCCCGACGCCGACGCCTACGTCGAGCGGCTCGAGCGCGACGGCGCGGTGATCCCCGGGTTCGAGGCGCGGCGCGCCGAGATCGTGCGCCAGCTCGACGCGGCCGCTGCGGCCGAGGCGCTGCAGGTGGCCGGCGACGACGCGCTGCTCGACGAGGTCACCGCGCTGGTCGAGCGGCCGAACGTGATGATCGGCCGCTTCGACGAGGCGTTCCTCGCCGTGCCGTCCGAGTGCCTGATCCTCACGATGAAGGCCAACCAGAAGTACTTCCCGCTGCACGACGCGCAAGGGCGGCTGACGAACAAGTTCCTCATCGTCAGCAACATCCGTCCGGCCGACGCGCGCGCGGTGATCGGCGGCAACGAGCGCGTGGTGCGCCCGCGGCTGGCCGACGCGAAGTTCTTCTTCGACCAGGACCGCAAGCGCACGCTCGACAGCCGCGTGCCGCAGCTGGCCAAGGTGGTCTACCACGGCAGGCTCGGCACGCAGGGCGAGCGTGTCGAGCGCGTGCGCGCGATCGCGCGTGCGCTGGCGCAGGACCTCGGCGGCGCAGACGGCGCCGCGCTGGCTGCCGCGGTTGACCGCGCCGCGCGGCTGGCCAAGGCCGACCTGCTCACCGACATGGTCGGCGAGTTCCCCGAGCTGCAGGGCGTGATGGGCGGCTACTACGCGCGCCACGACGGCGAGACCGAGGAGGTGGCGCTGGCGATCGAGGACCACTACAAGCCGCGTTTCGCCGGCGACGCGCTGCCGCGCGGCATGGCCGGCGTGGTCGTCGCGCTGGCCGACAAGCTCGAGACGCTGGCCGGGCTGTTCGGTATCGGCCAGCTGCCCACCGGCGACAAGGACCCGTTCGCGCTGCGTCGCCACGCGCTGGGCGTGACGCGCATGCTGGTCGAGCGCGCGCTGCCGCTGGACGTGCACGCCGCGATCGCGCACGCCTTCGCCGCGTTCCCGAGCAGCCACGGGCAGGCGCAGGCCGAGGTCGCGTACTTCCTGCGCGAGCGGCTCGCGGGTTGGCTGCGCGAGCAAGGCTGGACTGCACCCGAGGTCGACGCGGTGCTCGAGGCCCGCCCGGCGCGATGGGCCGAGATTCCGCAGCGGCTGGCCGCGGTGCGCGCGTTCGCCGCGCTGCCCGAGGCGGCGGCGCTGGCGGCGGCGAACAAGCGCGTGGGCAACATCCTGAAGAAGTCCGAGGGCGCGCCGCCGGTGGCGGTCGACGCGGCCTTGCTGCGCGAGCCGGCCGAACGCTCGCTCGCCTCGGCGATCGACGCGGTGCGCCCCGACGTCGACCGCCTCTACGACGCCGGCGCCTACGCCGAGTCGCTGCAGAAGCTGGCGGCGCTGCGCGCGCCGGTCGACGCGTTCTTCGACCAGGTGATGGTCAACGCCGACGACGCCGCGCTGCGCGCCAACCGGCTGGCGCTGCTGGCGTCGCTGCACGTGGCGATGAACCGCGTGGCCGACCTGTCCCGGCTGGCGTCATGAAGGCCCACCCCCGAAGCGCCTGCGGCGCCTCCCCCTCCAGGCGGCGCCGCCAGTGCACCGGCCAAGCCGGATGCGCGGCCGCCGCTGGATGGGGGCGGGGACCTGTCGTGCGTGGGTCGGCTGCGCGCAGGAGTCACTGACATGACGACGTCGCCGCGTCTGATCATCGTCGGCCGCGACGGCATCCTCA
>NZ_DAOKZA010000095.1:0-6040 GCF_035325925.1 Azohydromonas sp.
CCATCTCGACGAGCATCTGGTTGAGCGTCTGCTCGCGCTCGTCGTTGCCGCCGCCGAGACCCGCGCCGCGGTGGCGACCCACCGCGTCGATCTCGTCGATGAAGATGATGCACGGTGCGCTCTTCTTGGCCTGCTCGAACATGTCGCGCACGCGCGCCGCGCCGACGCCGACGAACATCTCGACGAAGTCGGAGCCCGAGATGCTGAAGAACGGCACTTTCGCTTCGCCGGCGATCGCCTTGGCGAGCAGCGTCTTGCCGGTGCCCGGCGGGCCGACCAGCAGCACGCCGCGCGGAATGCGGCCACCGAGCTTCTGGAACTTCTGCGGGTCCTTGAGGAAGTCGACGAGTTCCTTGACCTCCTCCTTGGCCTCGTCGCAGCCGGCGACGTCCTGGAAGGTGGTGGTGTTGTTCGCCTCGTCGAGCATGCGCGCCTTGCTCTTGCCGAAGCTGAAGGCGCCGCCCTTGCCGCCGCCTTGCATCTGGCGCATGAAGTAGATCCACACGCCGATCAGCAGCAGCATCGGGCCCCAGCTGAGCAGGATGCTCATCAGGATCGACGGTTCCTCGCGCGGGCGCACGTCGAAGCGCACGTTGGCGGCGATCAGGTCGCCGACCAGTCCGCGGTCGAGGTACGTGGCATTGCTGCGGATGCGCTTCTCGTCGTTGGTGATCGCGACGATCTCGGTGCCGCTGGCACTCTCCTGCAGCGTCACCTGCTTGATGCGCCCGGCGCGCACCTCCTCGAGGAAGTCCGAGTAGCCGATCGTCGCACCCTGGGCCACGCCACGGTCGAACTGCTTGAAGACGGTGAACAGCACGAGCGCGATCACCATCCACACGGCGACCTTGGACAACCATTGATTGTTCACCACGACTCCTCGAAGACCGCACGGATACCGTCCCCGCAGTCGATGCACGGACATACCCGAAACTGGGGACGATTCTATTTCAGTCAATATGCCCGCAATGGGGGCCTGCACTTCACGCCAAAACGTGCGCAAACGCCGCCAATAAGGCGTTTCATGCGGTATTCCGACCCACCCCGCCGGCTTGTTTCAGACCCCGCCCGACGAGAAAGGTTTCCGCCGAGCGGTCGCGCGAAGCCTTCGGCTTGATCGGCTTGACGACGCGGAACACGCGCTTGAACTGCTCGACCAGCTGGCTGTAGCCGCTGCCGTGGAACACCTTGCACACCAGCGCGCCGTCGGCCTTCAGGTGGCGCTGCGCAAAGTCGAGAGCCAGCTCGACCAGGTGCGCGATGCGCGCCGCGTCTGCGCTGGCGATGCCCGACAGGTTCGGCGCCATGTCCGACACCACCAGGTCGACGGCGCGCCCCGCCAGCGCGGCTTCCAGCGTAGCGCCCACCGCCTCGTCGCGGAAGTCGCCCAGCACGAAGTCGACACCCTCGATCGGCTCCATCGGCAGCAGGTCGAGCGCGATGATCGTGCCCTGCAGCGCACCGGGCGCCGCACCGCCGCTGCCGGCGGCCTTCGGCGCGAAGCGGCGCCGCAGGTACTGGCTCCAGGCGCCCGGCGCACTGCCCAGGTCGACCACCACCTGGCCCGGGCGCACCAGCCCCAGCGCCTCGTCGATCTGCTCGATCTTGTAGGCGGCGCGCGAGCGGTAGCCCTCCTGCTGCGCCCGCTTCACGTAGGGGTCGTTGACGTGGTCGGCGAGCCACGCCTTGTCGACCTTCTTGCTCTTCGTCTTGACCTTCATCGCGCTACGATAATGGGCGCATGCCCGCCATCGTCCTGACCCCCGCCCAGCGCAAGCAGCACCGCAGCGCCGCGCATCACCTCGACCCCGTGGTGATGATCGGTGCCGACGGGCTCACCGACGCGGTGCTGCGCGAAGCCGACGCGGCGTTGAAGGCGCACGGGCTGATCAAGCTGCGCGTGTTCAGCGACGACCGCGACGCCCGTGCCGCGATGCTCGACACGCTGGCCGACCGCCTCGACGCCGCCGCGATCCAGCACATCGGCAAGCTGCTCGTGTTGTGGCGCCCTGTGCCACCCCAGGCACTGGAAGTCGCGGACGGCCGCGCGGCGGGCCCGCGCGTCGTGAAGATCGTCAAGTTCAGCAAGAGCGGCAACCATCGCCCGCAGGTCAAGAAGGTGCGCGTGCTCGGCAACCAGCGCCTGACCGCCGGCGGTCTGGTGAAGAAGGCGCGCCGCCGCGCGACCAGCGTCAAGAAGACCGGCGCCACCTGACACCCCCGCTGCGCTCAGCGTGCCGCGGCGGTGCGCCAGGCCAGCAGCAGCACGAGCAGCGCCTTGACGCCGTAAAACGCCGTCGACGCGGCGTGCAGCACGCCGAACGACCAGGGGCCCTGTCCGGCGCGCGCCGCGGCCAGCATCGGCTGCAGCGCGAAGTAGCCGAACACGGTGCAGAACAGCGCGCCGAGCACCAGCATCAGTTCGGCGGTCATCGCGCTGCGCCCTTCGCGCGCCAGCCGGCGTTCGACGAGGAACAGCACCGCGGCCAGCGCCAGGCTCGCGTAGGCCTCGCTGGCGAGCACGCGCGCGACGACGCGACCGGCGTCGGCGGCGGCCAGCGCCGCAAACGGCGCCGGCGTGGCGATCAGCGCCACCGTGAGCAGCAGGCCCAGCCACAGCCCGGCCAGCAGCGTGCGTGCACGGCGCATCGGCGCGCCCGCGCTCAGGGCCACGCCCGGTCGCCACGACGGTCATCGACCTCCGCGGGCGGCGTGATGCACGCATCCCGATCCCGGGCGCGATCAGACATAGCGCACCTGCAGGATCTCGTAGGTCTTGATGCCGCCGGGCGCGCGCACCTCGGCGACGTCGCCGGCCGACTTGCCGATCAGCGCACGGGCGATCGGGCTCGAGATCGAGATCAGCCCGAGCTTCAGGTCGGCCTCGTCGTCGCCGACGATCTGGTAGGTCACGGCCGCGCCCGACTCCTCGTCCTCGAGGTCCACCGTCGCGCCGAACACCACGCGCCCGCCGGCGTCGAGCGCGCCCGGGTCGATCACCTGGGCCGCGGCGAGCTTGCCCTCGAGTTCCTTGATGCGACCCTCGATGAAGCCCTGCTTGTCCTTGGCGGCGTCGTACTCGGCGTTCTCCGACAGGTCGCCCTGCGCACGCGCCTCGGCGATGGCCCGGATCACGGCGTGCCGCTCGACGGTCTTCAGCCGCTGCAGTTCGTCCTTCAGCTTCTCGGCGCCGCGCCGGGTCAGGGGAATCGTCGTCATGGGGTCAACGGTCACGCTTCGGTGGAACAAAAAAGCAAGCGCCGCCAGTGTCCGCGAGGACGCCGGCGGCGACAGGGCCCGACGCCGCGAGTTTAGTCCAGTTGCGCGTGCAGTTCCTGCAGCGACACGACGCTGAGATCGTCGTCGTGCTTGAGCGCCTCGGTGGCCGCCTCGCAGCCGGCCATCGTCGTGTAATAGGTGACCCGGTGGGCCAGCGCCGCGGTGCGGATGTAGCGCGAGTCGGCGATCGCGGTGCGCGTCTCGTCGACGGTGGTGAACACCAGCTGGATCTCGCCGGCCTTGACCATGTCGGCGATGTGCGGTCGCCCGTCCTTGACCTTGTTGACCACGCGCACCGGCACGTCGGCGGCGGCGATCGCCGCCGCCGTGCCCTTGGTGGCGACCACCGCGTAGCCCATCGCGTGCAGGTCGCGCGCGACCTGCACCGCGCGCGACTTGTCGGCATCCTTCACGGTGATCACCACCGTGCCGGCATCGGGCAGCCGCGAGCCGGCGCCGAGCTGGCTCTTGAGCATCGCCTCGGCGAACGTCTTGCCCACGCCCATCACCTCGCCGGTCGAGCGCATCTCGGGGCCGAGCACCGGGTCGACGCCGGGGAACTTGTTGAAGGGGAACACCGCCTCCTTGACGCTGAAGTACGGCGGCACCACCTCGCCGCGCACCCCCTGCGCCTTCAGGTCGCGCCCGGCCATGCAGCGCGCGGCGATCTTCGCCAGCGGCTGCCCGGTGGCCTTGCTGACGAAGGGCACGGTGCGCGACGCGCGCGGGTTGACCTCGAGCACGTAGACCACGGCGTCGGCGCCCTCGCCCTGGATCGCGAACTGCACGTTCATCAGCCCGACCACGTGCAGCGCGCGCGCCATCATCGCGGTCTGGCGACGCAGTTCGTCCTGCAGCGACGCGGGCAGCGTGTACGGCGGCAGCGAGCACGCAGAGTCGCCGCTGTGGATGCCCGCGGCCTCGACGTGCTCCATGATGCCGCCGATCATCACGTCGGTGCCGTCGGCGATGCAGTCGACGTCGACCTCGACCGCGTCCTCGAGGAAGCGGTCGAGCAGCACCGGGCTCTTCTCGCTCACGCGCACCGCCTCGCGCATGTAGCGCTCGAGGTCCTTGTCGCCGTGCACGATCTCCATCGCCCTGCCGCCGAGCACGTAGCTCGGCCGCACGACCAGCGGGTAGCCGATCTCGTGCGCCATCGCCAGCGCGGCGTCCTCGGTGCGCGCGGTGCGGTTCGGAGGCTGCTTCAGGCCCAGTTCGTGCAGCAGCTTCTGGAAGCGTTCGCGGTCCTCGGCCACGTCGATGCTGTCGGGGCTGGTGCCGATGATGGGCACGCCGGCGCGTTCGAGGTCGAGCGCGAGCTTCAGCGGCGTCTGCCCGCCGTACTGCACGATCACGCCCTCGGGCCGTTCCTTGTCGACGATCTCGAGCACGTCCTCGAGCGTGACCGGCTCGAAGTACAGGCGGTCGGACGTGTCGTAGTCGGTCGACACCGTCTCCGGGTTGCAGTTGACCATGATGGTCTCGAACCCGTCCTCGCGCATCGCCAGCGCGGCGTGCACGCAGCAGTAGTCGAACTCGATGCCCTGGCCGATGCGGTTGGGCCCGCCGCCGAGCACCATGATCTTGCGCCGCGACGACGGCTGCGCCTCGCACTCCTCGTCGTAGGTCGAGTACATGTACGCGGTCGGCGTCGCGAACTCGGCGGCGCAGGTGTCGACGCGCTTGTACACCGGGCGCACGCCCAGCGCGTGGCGCAGCGCGCGCACCGCGTGCTGGTCGGTGCCGAGCAGCTTGGCCAGCCGCTTGTCGGCAAAGCCCTTGGCCTTGAGCCAGCGCATCTCGGCCGCGGTCAGGCTGTCGAGCGTGCGCGCGGCGACCAGGCGCTCGGTGGCCACCAGGTCCTCGATCTGCGCGAGGAACCAGGGGTCGATCGCGGTCTCGTCGTGGATTTCGTCGAGGCTCATGCCGACGCGCATCGCGTCGGCGACGTACAGGATGCGTTCGGGCCCGGCCTCGCCGATCTCCTCGACGATCTCCTCGCGGTCGCTGCTGCGCTCGTCGAGCCCGCTGATGCCGGTCTCCAGCCCGCGCAGCGCCTTCTGCAGGCTCTCCTGGAAGGTGCGGCCGATGGCCATCACCTCGCCCACGGACTTCATCTGGGTCGTCAGGTGCGCGTCGGCAGCGGGAAACTTCTCGAACGCGAAGCGCGGGATCTTGGTGACGACGTAGTCGATGCTCGGCTCGAAACTCGCCGGCGTGGCGCCGCCGGTGATGTCGTTGGCGAGTTCGTCGAGCGTGTAGCCCACGGCCAGCTTGGCCGCGATCTTGGCGATCGGGAACCCCGTGGCCTTCGACGCCAGCGCCGAGCTGCGGCTCACGCGCGGGTTCATCTCGATGACGATCATGCGGCCCGTCTTCGGGTCGATCGCGAACTGCACGTTCGAGCCGCCGGTGTCGACGCCGATCTCGCGCAGGATCGCGATGCTGGCGTTGCGCATCAGCTGGTATTCCTTGTCGGTCAGCGTCTGCGCCGGCGCCACGGTGATCGAGTCGCCGGTGTGGATGCCCATCGGGTCGAGGTTCTCGATCGAGCACACGATGATGCAGTTGTCCGCGCGGTCGCGGACGACCTCCATCTCGTACTCCTTCCAGCCGATCAGCGACTCCTCGATCAGCAGCTCGTTGGTCGGCGACAGGTCGAGCCCGCGCTTGCAGATCTCCTCGAACTCCTGCGGGTTGTACGCGATGCCGCCGCCGGTGCCGCCGAGCGTGAAGCTCGGCCGGATGACGACCGGAA
>NZ_DAOKZA010000096.1:0-5524 GCF_035325925.1 Azohydromonas sp.
TGGTCGGCGCCAACGCCTTCGCGCACGCCAGCGGCATCCACCAGGACGGCGTGCTGAAGGCCCGCGACACCTACGAGATCATGCGCGCCGAGGATGTCGGCTGGAGCGCCAACAAGATCGTGCTCGGCAAGCTGTCGGGACGCAACGCGTTCAAGCAGCGGCTGCAGGAGTTGGGCGTCGAACTCGACTCCGAGGCCGAGATCAACGCCGCGTTCGCGCGCTTCAAGGACCTGGCCGACCGCAAGAGCGAGATCTTCGACGAGGACATCATCGCGCTGGTCGGCGACGAGAGCGTGACTTCGGAGCAGGAGCACTTCCGGCTGCTGTCGCTGGCGCAGCGCTCCGAGACCGGCGAGCGGCCGCACGCCAGCGTGACCTTTGCGATCGGTGCGACCGAGCACCATGCCGAGAGCGACGGCAACGGTCCGGTCGACGCCAGCCTGAAGGCCATCGAGTCGAAGGTGCAAAGTGGCGCCGAGATGTTGCTGTATTCGGTCAACGCGATCACCAGCGGGTCCACAGAATCGCAGGGCGAGGTGACGGTGCGACTGCAGCACGGCGGCCGCGTCGTCAACGGCGTCGGCGCCGACCCGGACATCGTCGTGGCCTCGGCCAAGGCGTACCTGGCGGCGCTGAACAAGCTGCACAGCAAGACCGAACGGGTGGCGGCGCAGGGGTGACCCGAGCGCACGTCGCGGTGGCGTCCGCCGAGACTTTAGGAACGCATCGCAAGTTCATGATCTTGCTTGTGTTTCAAGGTTCTCCTACACTGGCCGAAATCACGGACGGCGTTGGGAACGGGAGTGGCGGCGGTGAAGCGCGCGGGATGGGCTCGGTGGGGGTTGCTGTTCGCGTTGTGGTTCGGTGCGCTCGCCTGGCCGCTGGGCGCCGTGCATGCGGCCACACCCAAGGCCAAGGCGGGTGTCAAGGCAAGTGCGAAGAAGTCGGCCAAGGCGGTGCCGGCCCGCAGCGCCAAGACGACACGCGCCAAGGCGCGGCCGACGTCGCGCACGCGCACCTCGAGCAGGGCCGTGGTCGAGGCGGCTACGCCGCGTCCTTCGTACGGCCAGGTGTTCGGCCTGCACGCCACACCCGATCCGCTGGACCTGAAGTCCAGCGTGGCGCTGGTCGTCGACCAGGACACCAACGAGGTGTTGTTCAGCAAGAACCCGAAGGCGGTGCTGCCGATCGCGTCGATCACCAAGCTGATGACGGCGCTGGTCGTCGTCGAGGCCGGTCTGCCGCTCGACGAGGCGCTGACGGTGTCGCAGGCCGACGTCGACACCGAGAAGGGCAGCCGGTCGCGGCTGACCGTGGGCACGCGGCTGACCCGTGGCGAGATGCTGCATCTGGCGCTGATGTCGTCGGAGAACCGCGCCGCCAACGCGCTCGGGCGGCACTATCCCGGTGGGCTGGACGCGTTCGTCGAGGCGATGAACCGCAAGGCCGCCGAACTCGGCATGACCGACACCCGCTACGCCGAGCCGACCGGCTTGTCGAGCCGCAACCAGTCGAGCGCGCGTGACCTGGCGCAGCTGGTCAAGGCCGCGTACGAACACGACCTGATCCGCGAGCTGTCGACCTCGCCGGAGCACCGCGTCGCGGTGGGCCGGCGCGACCTGCAGTTCCGCAACTCGAACGGTCTGGTCTTCAAGGACGACTGGACTATCGGGCTGCAGAAGACCGGCTACATCTCCGAGGCGGGCCGCTGCCTGGTGATGCAGGCCGAACTGGCGGGCCGCAAGCTGATCATGGTGCTGCTCGACTCGGCAGGACGCTACTCGCGAATCGCCGACGCCGAACGCCTGCGCCAGTGGCTGCTGGGCGACCCCGCTGCACCGATCGCACTGTCGTCGCCGACGTCCTGAGGCCCGCGGCGACGCGCCGGCCGCTGCCGCCTCAGGCGGTGCGGTGACCGAGTTCGCGCGAGATCTGCGCGGCGGTGGCACGCACCTTGTCGAGCCACGACTCGTCGAGCCGGTCGGCCGGCGCCGACACCGACAGCCCCGCGACCAGCTTGTTCTGGTCGTCGAAGATGCCTGCGGCCATGCAGCGCACGCCGACCTCGAGTTCCTCGTCGTCGCGTGCGACGTTGTGCTGGCGCACCTGTGCCAGCTCGCGCTCGAGCCGCCCGAGATCGGTGATGCTGTTGCGCGTGTGGCCGGCCAGGCCGGTTCGCGTCGCGTAGGCGCGCACGCGGGCCGGGTCGTCGAAGGCGAGGAACAGCTTGCCCACCGAGGTCAGGTGCAGCGGGGCGTGGCCGCCGATCGCGCGCACCACCTGCATGCCCGAGCGTTCGCTGTAGGCGCGCTCGATGTAGACGATCTCGTCACCCTGGCGCACCGAGAGGTTGACCGGCTGGTGCGTGATGCGGTGCAGCTCGCGCATCGGCACCAGCGCCGCCTCGCGCACGTCCAGCCGCGCCTTCACCAGGTTGCCCAGCTCGAGCAGGCGCATGCCCAGCCGGTAGCTGCCGGCTTCGGGGCGGTCGACCAGCCGGCCGGCGGCGAGGTCGTTGAGGATGCGGTGCGCCGTCGACGGGTGCAGCCCGGTGCGCTCGCTGATCTCCTTCAACGCCACCGGCTCGGTGTGCGACGCGAGCACGTCGAGCAGCGCGAAGGTGCGTTCGAGCACCTGGATCGTCGGGGTCTGGGCGTCCTTCTTCCTCATGCGCGCATTGTGCAACGGGGGTTGCGATTTTTGCATGACGAAAACTAGATCTGCAACCCGATATGCGCTTGTCGCATCCGGGGTCGCTGTGCGCGTCAAGGGGCGGTCGCACCCTCGGCGGCGCGCCCGCCGCTGCGCACCGCCCCCTCGAGCGTCGACGGGTAGGGCCCCTCCACGTAGTCGCCGGCGGCCCACAGTCCGGTCGCGATGCACGCCGGCGGGCGCCGCAGGCCGGGTTGGCACGCAAAGGTCGCGCGCCGCTCGGCGAGCGTGCGCAACACGACGGGAGGCTCGCGCCAGTGCGGCCCGAGCGCCGCGACGAGCTGCGCCTGCACCGCCCGCGCGGTGGCGTCGAGTCCGCGTTCGATCCACGCTGCGGCGCCGCTGACGACCGCGGCGAAGGTCCCCGCCGTCGCGCCGATGGCGCCGTGGTCGAAGACGAACTGCGCCGGGGCGTCGGCGCCGTCGTGCAACGCGGTCATCGGCCGCGGCAGCCGCGTACCGCGGCTGCGCAGATAGACGGTGACGATCGGTTCGTGCTCGAACGCCGCGGCGACCTCGGCCCACGCCGGCGCCGCCGTGCGCACGAGCCGTGCCGCCTCGTGCGCCGTGCAGGCGAGCACCACGGCGTCGGCCGGCATGCCGTCGACGCGCCAGCGCGCGCCGTCGGGCTCGATCGCGTGCACGCGGTGACGCGTGCACACCCGGGCGCCGTGGTCGGCCAACCAGCGCTGCGCCGGTGTCGGCAGCAGCCGTGCGAGCGATGCGCGCGGCAGCAGCAGGTCGGCCGCGCCGGCGCCGCCGAACAGCGCATCGCGCAGCACACGCAGGAACACGCTGGCGCTCGCGCGGTCGGCCGGGGTGTTCAGCGCGGCGATGCACAGCGGATCGATCAGGTCGCGGCGCAGCGCCGCCGGCAGCGCCGCGCACAGGCGCCCCACGGTCCAGGACGGGTCGCAGCCGAAGCCGCGTGCCGCCCAGCCGCCCGCGGCGCGCAACAGCGCCACGCGCTCGCGCAGGCCCCAGCCGCGTCGGCGCCACACCGCGCCCAGCAGCGCAGGCACCGGCCGCCCGGGCCGCAACTGCAGGCCGCTGCCGTCGGGGAAGGTCAGCGACAGCGGCATGCGGTGCAGCAGCGCCGCTGGGTCGGCGCCGACCTGGCGCATCAGTGCCAGCGTGTCGCGGCAGGCGCCGATCAGGATGTGCTGGCCGTTGTCGAGCTCGACGCCATCGAGCTCGACACCACGCGCGCGACCGCCCAGCACCGATGCCATCTCGTACAACGTCACGCGGTGGCCGGCGTCGACGGCACGCACCGCTGCGGCGATGCCCGCCCAGCCGCCGCCGACGACCGCAACGTCGTGCGGCATCAGCGCTCGCGCCAGTGCGTGCACATCGCGATCCACGCCTTGCGCAGCGGCGTCAGCGCGATGCGCTGGTGCAGCACCCGGAAGCCCGAGGCCTCGATCTCGCGCAGCAGCGTGCGGTAGATGTGCGCCATCATCAACCCCGGGCGCTGCGCGCGCCGGTCGTCGGCCGGCAGCAGCGCGAAGGCCTCGTCGAACAGCCGGTGCGCGCGTTCGGCCTGGAAGCGCATCAGCGCGCCGAAACGCTCGCTGTAGCCCCACGGCGCCTCGCGCTGCAGGATCTCCGAGGCCTTGACACCGAAGCGCTGCAGTTCGTCGACCGGCAGGTAGATGCGCCCACGTCGCGCGTCGTCGCCGACGTCGCGGATGATGTTGGTCAGCTGCATCGCCAGCCCGAGGCGGTGCGCATAGGCGATGGTTTCGTCGCGTGTGCGCCCGAAGATCTCCGCCGACACCTCGCCGACGACGCCGGCGACCAGGTGGCAGTAGCGTGCCAGTGCGGCGAAGTCGAGGTAGCGCGTCTGCGTCAGGTCCATCTCGCAGCCGTCGATGACCTGCAGCAGCTGCGCCTCGCCGATGCGGTGCTCGGCGGCCAGCGGCAGCAGCGCCTGCGTCACCGGGTGGCTGGGCCGCCCGGCGAACGCGGCGGCCACTTCGCGGCGCCACCAGGCGAGCTTGGTCGCGGCGACCGTCGGGTCGTGCACCTCGTCGACGACGTCGTCGACCTCGCGGCAGAAGGCGTAGAAGGCCGTGATCGCCGCGCGTCGCCGCGGCGGCAGGAAGCGGAACGCATAGTAGAACGACGAGCCGCTGCGTGCGGCCTTGTCCTGCACGTACTGCTCGGGGCTCATCGCCACGGCGCGTTCCCGCAGGTGGGCTTCGGCGCGGCGCCAGCCGGCGGGGAGATGCCACTCATGCGACGCGCTCGACGGCGCCCGTCGCGGCGCGCATCGTCACCGCACGCCACAGCAGTCGGGGCGCATCGGTCGCACCCAGCGTCGGGCGCCGCGTCAGCGTTGCGTGGTCGATGGCCGCGATGCGCTCGAGCACGCGCAGCCCGCCCTGGACGACCAGACGCAGCTCCCAGCCGGCGCGCCCGGGCAGCCGGTGCACCAGCGGTGCGCCATCGAGCATCAGGCCGCGCGCCCATGCGCACAACTCGCGCACCAGCGCACGCACGGCGGGACCGTCGTCGCGCGAGCGCAGCTGCGCCAGCGAGACGCCGTGGCGGCGTGCGTCGGCCAGCGGCACGTAGTGCCGTCCGCGTGGTGCGTCGACGCCGAGGTCCTGCCAGAAGTTGATCAACTGCAGCGCGCTGCACACCGCGTCGGAATGCGCCAGCGACGCCGCATCGTCGACGCCGTACAGGTGCAGCAGCAGCCGCCCGATGGGATCGGCCGATCGGCGGCAGTAGTCGAGCAGCGCGGTGCGGTCCGGGTAGGTCGGCTGGTGCACGTCCTGCTCGAAGGCGTCGAGCAGCGCGAACA
>NZ_DAOKZA010000097.1:0-5458 GCF_035325925.1 Azohydromonas sp.
GTTGATCGCCGGGTCGCCGTTGGCGAGGTCCTCGTCGGTGGCGTAGGCCAGGTCGGGGTCGGCCGACGCACGGCCGGCGATCTCGGCGAGCAGTTCGGCCTCGCGCTCGGGCGGCAGCTCGCGGTAGCCGTACTCGATGGCCCAGTGGTCGTAGGCGCCGAGCGTGACCATGTGGTAGTCGGCCACCGGCTCGTCGCGCAGCGGGATGTTCAGCGCCTGGTAGTCCATCACCGAGTTGGCGATGCCGCGCTCGGCGGTGAAGCGCGCGTCGCGAAGCTGTTCGCGGCTCACGCCCACCGAGGCCCGAAAGTTGTGGCGCAGCCCGAGCGCGTGGCCGACCTCGTGCATCACCACGTCCTTGAGCGCGTCGGCGATGAATCGCTCGGCCTCGGGCCCGTCGGGGTCGATCTCGCCGCGCTCGGCCAGCAGCGCCAGGCCGAAGGCGCTCTGCTCCATCGCCGAGGCGGCGTGCTCGCACCACTGCGGATCGTGGGCGTGGTCTTCGCCGTCGGCGGGCGCGTCGGCGCGCAGGCGCGGCTGCGTGTCGGCGACGCGGCTGCGGGACAGCCGCGCCCAGTTCTCGGGGATGATCGCCGCGGCGCGCAGGATCTCGCCGGTGCGCGGGTCGGTCTGGCTCGGACCGACCGCCACCGCGCCGGGGCCGTGCATCGCAAACCAGCGCACCGCCAGCAGCCGCGTGCCCTCGGTGCTCTCCCAGTCGGCGTCGTCGCCCTGCTGCTCGACCGCGAGCGCGTCGCGGAAGCCGGCGCGCTCGAAGGCCCGGTTCCACTCGAGCACGCCGGCGCGCACCGCGTCGCGCCAGCGCTCGGGGATGTTGCGGTCGAGCACGACGCGGATCGGCTCCTTCGGCGCGCTGAGCTCGGCGGCGGGGTCGCGCTTCTCGAGCCGCCAGCGGTTGATCACGTGCCGGCGGCGGTCGGGCGAACCGTCGTCCGTGGCGTAGTCGACGAAGCTGTCGGTGAAGTAACCCACACGCGGGTCCGCCGCGCGCGGGCGCATCGGCGTGGCCGGCAGCGGCGCCAGCGTGTAGCTCACGGACAGGAAGAAGCTGCGCGCGTCGGGCACGGTGCGCGGCGGGCTCGGCGTCGCCGCACCGGGGGCGCCGGGCGTCGCCGCCGGCGGCGCCGGCAGCTTGGGCACCGCGAAGTGCGAGCGCAGCGTCAGCGTGGTGCCCTGCGCGCCGGTGCGGGCGCGCTCGATCGAGCTGTTGGCACGGTCCAGCGTGTACGGCAGGCGGAACGCCGCCTCGATGCGCGTCTGCAGCCCGCCGAGGTCGCCACCGAACAGCTGCGCCGCGTCGACCAGCAGCGACTGGCGCTGCGGGTGCGGGGCGGCGGCCAGCGCGGCGGCGGCAAGCAGGCTGTCGGAGTAGCTCTCGCGCACCGCACGCTGCAGCGGTGTGCCATCGACGGCGCGCACGTCCAGGTTGCGCGCGACCAGCTGCACCGAACGACCGACGCGGCGCAGCTCGACGACCTGCTCGCGGCCCATCAGCCCGGGCAGGAAGAAACGTTCGCCCAGCCCCGAGACGAGGGAGCCGCCGAGGAAGAACGGCTGGTCGAGGCGCTCGGCCGGGATCTCGAGCCAGGTCTTGTCGTCCTTGGTCCACAGCGCGAGGAAGCCGTCGCTGCGGGTGGCGTCCTTGACGACCTCGTCGAACGCCGGCGGGCTGCCGGGCGGCGGGCGCTGCGGCGCCGCCGCTGTCGGCGCCGAAGTCGGCGCCGAAGCCGTGGTCGCCGGCGCCGCGTCGGGCGCCGCCGCGCCGGCGCGCGCCGGCGGTGGGGCCGGCCACGCGGCGCAGCCGGCGAGGACTGCGGCGGCCAGGGTCAGGGCGGCGACAGGGCCGCGAGGCGGCAGGCGGTGCTCGGGCATGGGCGGGGGGCGGAGGCGGGCGGGCGGCGAGGCCGACGTTAGCGCAGCCTGGCGCGCACCCGTGACGAGGGGGCATGCACGGGGGTTCGGCCGGTTCAAGCCGCGCCGCCGGTGCTGGCGAGCGCGGCGAGCAGCCTGTCGTGGATGCCGCCGAAGCCGCCGTTGCTCATCACCAGCACGTGGTCGCCGGCCCGCGCGGCGCGCACGATGTCGCGCACCAGCGCGTCGACGTCGTCGGCGACCACTGCCGGCGGCTCGACCGGCGCCAGCGCCTCGCGTGGATCCCAGCCCAGGCCGCCGGCATGGCAGAAGACGCGGTCGGCCTCCTCCAGCGCCCACGGCAGCAGCGCCTTCATCGTGCCGAGTTTCATCGTGTTCGAGCGCGGCTCGAACACCGCGACGATGCGCGCGTCGTCGCCGACCTTGCGCCGCAGGCCGTCGATCGTCGTGCGCATCGCGCTCGGGTGGTGTGCGAAGTCGTCGTAGACCTTCACGCCGCCGGCCTCGCCGCGCAGCTCCATGCGCCGACGCACGTTGTCGAAACGCGCCAGCGACGCTGCGGCCGCCTCGGGAGCGACGCCGGCGTGTTCGGCCGCGGCGATCGCCGCCAGCGCGTTGAGCTGGTTGTGCTCGCCCAGCAGCGCCCAGTCGACGCGGCCGACCTTCAGGCTGCCGCGCAGCACGTCGAAGGCGTGCGGCTCGCCGCGCGCGCGCCACGCGCCCGGCTCCTCGCGCACCGTGCCGAAGCGTTCGACGGCGCTCCAGCAGCCGCGCTCGAGCACGCGCTGCAGCGCCTCGTCGCGCGCGTTGACCACCAGCCGGCCGCTGGCGGGCACGGTGCGCACCAGGTGGTGGAACTGCGTCTCGATCGCCGCGAGGTCGGGGAAGATGTCGGCGTGGTCGTACTCGAGGTTGTTGAGCACCGCGGTGCGGGGACGGTAGTGCACGAACTTGCTGCGCTTGTCGAAGAACGCGGTGTCGTACTCGTCGGCCTCGATGACGAAGGCGCCGCCGGCGGCGCTGCGCCCGAGCCGCGCCGAGACGGCGAAGTTCAGCGGCACGCCGCCGACCAGGAAACCCGGCTGCAGCCCGGCGTCGTCGAGGATCCACGCCAGCATCGACGTGGTCGTGGTCTTGCCGTGCGTGCCGGCCACCGCCAGCACGTGGCGACCGGGCAGCACGTGGTCGGCGAGCCACTGCGGGCCGCTGGTGTACCTCGCGCCGGCGTCGAGGATCGCCTCCATCAGCGGGTTGCCGCGGCTGACCACGTTGCCGACGACGAACACGTCGGGCGCCAGCGCCAGCTGGTCGACACCCCAGCCCTCGATCAGCTCGATGTCCAGCGCGCGCAGCTGCTCGCTCATCGGCGGGTAGACGTTGGCGTCGCAGCCGGTCACACGGTGACCGGCCTCGCGCGCCAGCGCCGCGAGCCCGCCCATGAAAGTGCCGCAGATGCCGAGGATGTGGATGTGCATGCGCGGCATTCTAGGAGTCGCCCCCGCGACACCCGGTGCCGCGCAGGGCGACCCGCGCTGCGCTAAGGTCGCGCCGATGCAGCCCGTCGCCGCGCCGCTGGCCTGGATCGCCGGGCACCCGTTCGCCTACCCGTTGCTCGAGGCGGTGCACATCGTCGGCATCGCGGTGCTCGTCGGCAGCCTGCTGGTGTTCGAGCTGCGCGTCTGGGGCCTGGGCGCCGCGCTGCCGCTGCGACCGCTGGCGCGGCTGGTGTTGCCGCTGGCGCTGGGCGGTTTCGCACTGGCCGCCGCCAGCGGACTGCTGATGTTCGCCAGCAGCGCCGCGGAACTTCTGGCCAGCAACACGTTCGTGCTGAAGATGACGCTGCTGGCCTGCGCCGGCCTCAACGCCGCCGCGTTCCACACCCGCGGCAGCCTCGACCGGGCCGACGCGGTGGCGCGCGCGCAGACCGCGGTGTCGCTGCTGCTGTGGCTGGCGGTGATCGCCGCCGGCCGCTGGATCGCCTACGCCTGACCCCTTCCCGAGGAGCACCGTGATGAGCCCGACGACCCCGAACCGCCGCACCGTCCTTGCCGCCGCCGGCGCGCTGCTGCTGGCGCCGCGTGCCTTCGCGCACCACGGCTGGAGCAGCTTCGACCAGAACCGCCCGATCTACCTGTCGGGTCGCGCCGCGACCGTGTCGTGGCGCAACCCGCACGTCGAGTTCGAGCTCGAACTCGACGCCGACCTGAAGCTGCCGGCCGACCTGGCGTCGCGCGCGGTGCCGGCGCAGTCGGCGCCGGTCGACGGCCCCGCGCTGCTGAAGGCCGCGCAGCTGCCGACGCGGCGCGACCGCAAGTGGCACGTCGAACTCGCGCCGCTGTTCCGCATGAACGCCTGGGGGATGCCCGAACTGAAGGTCGGCGACGCGGTCGAGCTGCTCGGCTTCACGTTCGCCGGCGAGCGCGGCGACGCGGTACTGCGCGCCGAGTACGTGTGGGCCGCTGGCAAGGTGTACGCGCTGCGCTCGTCGCCGGCGTGACGGTGGCGGCGCGTCGCGCCTGCGCCGCGACCGCCGCTTAGACTGCGGTGCACCGCAACGTGGAGGGCTGCGCATGCGCATCGGAGTGCTGACCGGCGGCGGAGACTGCCCCGGGCTCAATGCGGTGATCCGTGCGGTCACGAAGTCGCTGATCCGCCAGTGCGGCGCCGAGGTGGTCGGCATCGAGGACGGCTTCCAGGGCCTGGTCGAAGGCCGCGCGCGCGCGCTCGACTGGCGCGCGGTCAGCGGCATCCTGGCCACCGGGGGCACGATCCTGGGCACCAGCAACCGCGCGAACCCGCTCGCCAGCGAGGAGGCGCTGGCCGCGGCGCTGCGCCACGCGCGCGAGTGGCGGCTCGATGCGGTGGTCGCGATCGGCGGCGACGGCACGATGGCCATCGCACACGGCATGTCGGCGCACGGGCTGCGCATGGTCGGCGTGCCGAAGACGATCGACAACGACATCGAAGGCTGCGAGCGCAGCTTCGGCTTCGACACCGCGGTGGCCATCGTCGCCGAGGCGCTCGAGCGCGTGCAGACCACCGGCCAGAGCCACGGCCGCGTGATGGTCGTCGAGACGATGGGGCGCTACGCCGGCTGGATCGCGCTGGAGGCCGGCATCGCCGGCGCGGCCGACGCGATCCTGCTGCCGGAAATCGACCACGACGTCGATGCCGTCGCCGCGCTGTGCCGCGAACGCGAGCAGCGCCAGCGCTACACCGTGATCTGCATCGCCGAGGGGGCGAAGGCGCGCGGCGCCGCGATGACCGTCGAGCAGCGCATCGAGTCCAGCCCCGATCCGGTGCGCCTCGGCGGCGTCGCGCACGTGCTGCGCGCGCAACTGCAGCCGCGCGTGGCCAGCGAGGTGCGCGCCACCGTGCTCGGCCACGTGCAGCGCGGCGGCAGCCCGACGCCGTTCGACCGCGTGCTGGCCACGCGCTTCGGCAACGAGGCCGCGCACTTGGTGCAGCGCGACGAGTACGACCGCATGGTCACGCTGGTCGGCGGCGACATGACCAGCGTGCCGCTGGCGCACGTGGCCGGCCACAACCGGCGCGTGCCGCTCGA
>NZ_DAOKZA010000098.1:0-5322 GCF_035325925.1 Azohydromonas sp.
TACGCGCAGAAGAACCCGAAGCAGGAGTACAAGCGCGAGGCCTTCGAGCTGTTCAGCCAGCTGCTCGACGTCGTGAAGATGGAGGTCACGCGCGTGCTGCTGACCGTGCGCATCCAGACGCAGGAGCAGGTCGCGCAGGCCGCCGAGCGCATCGAGGAGCGCGCCAGCCACGTGGCCAACGTGACCTACACGCACCCCAACGAGGACGGCAGCGTGAGCCAGGAAGCCGACCCGGCCACCGCGGTCGCCGCGGTGCCCAAGGTCGGGCGCAACGACCCCTGCCCCTGCGGCAGCGGCAAGAAGTACAAGCACTGCCACGGACGGCTGGCCTGAGCCGCGCGCCGCAGGCGAGCGGTCTCACAGCCCAAGAAAGAACCCCTCCGCGGCGGTGCCGGGGAGGGGCTGCACGACGGCGCCGCGCCTGCGCGCGGCATCACCGCCGGGTCAGGGGGCGAGGAACAGCAGGGCCTCGCTGTCCTGCGTCGCACCGCCGCGGTTGCCCGCACCGCGGTCGCCGTTGGTGATCAGCAGCAGGCCGCGCTCGGGCGAGTTGCCGGGGAAGGCGCCGAAGTCGTAGACCGCGAGCCCGGAGGCGTCCGAGGTCTTGCCGGGCACGTCGGCCGGCACGCCGTAGAACCGCTCGCCCAGCGGCGTCACCGTCAGGCCCTCGACCAGGTCGCCCGGGCCACCGAAGTAGAAATCCTGCGCCAGCACCGCCATGTTCACTGGCGTGGACAGCAGGTTGGCCGCGTTCATGCCGATCTGTTCGCCGCAGACCAGAAGCACGGTGTTGCCGGTGCTGGTCGAGTGCTCGGCAAAGAAGAACGCGCTGGCGGCGCCCGTCTCCAGGTTCAGCACCCACGCCAGCTGGCGACCGTCGCTGATCGTGCCCAGCCCCGACGCGTCGCGGTTGAGCACGACGTAGTCGTCGATGCCGTCACGGTTCGTGTCGAGGTAGATCTGGTGGCTGACCGGCAGCAGGTGCTGCTGGCGCTGCCAGGTGTTCACCGCGAAGGCCCACAGGAACGACTCATTCGCCGAGCAGAAACCGGCCGGCACCGGGAAGGTGTTGATGCCCACCGCCCGGATGTCGGGTGTCGGCGACTGCTCGCCGCGGCCACCGACCGGCAGCCGATCGCTCGTCGCGAGCAGCGCGTAGGCGTCGTTCTGCGCCGTGCCGACGCCGCGGTTGTCGAGCCCGATGACCTGCGGGAACGAGCCCGGGGTGAGCGCCGTCGTGCTCGGCACCACCTGCGCCGCCTTGCGCGGCAGCACGTGCCACGGCAGCTGGATCGGGTGCTGGCCGTCGTCGAGCACGAGGTAGCCGTCGTACTCGTTCGTCGTCAGCGTCGCCGGGTCGGCGCCCGCGCTGCCCGAGTTCATGAAGTTGCCGCGCAGCTTGCTGCCGTCGATGGTCAGCGTCACCTCGAACAGCGTGTCGTTGCCGCGGCCGGGGCCGACGACCACAGTGGTGGGCGCACTGACCGTCACCGCGCCGTTGACCGCGTCGTCGGCGAAGCGGAACGTCGGCGTCACCGTGTAGTTCAGCCGCTGGTTGCTGTAGTTGCGCACGCGCACGGTGCGCTTGAGCGTGACGGTGTCGGTGACGTCGACGAAACCGAAGCTCAGTGCGGCTTGCGGTGCGGCGTTGTCCCAGGCCGCGGCAGGGGCCTCGAGCGCGGCGTCGACGCGCACCTCGCCGCCGCCGATGCGCGTGATCGGGGCGAGCGCCCCGGTCAGCGGATCGTTGACGACGTCGGTGTAGCCGTTGTTCATCAGCCGTGCCTTCAGTTCGACCGGCGTCAGACCGAGCCCGACCGCGCGGCCGTTGGCCGTGCCCTTCGCGGTGGCCTTGCTGCCGCCGGTGCCCTCGATCAGCAGCGCGGCCGCGCCGGCGACCATCGGCGCGGCGCCCGAGGTGCCGCCGAACGGGCCGGTCTCGGTGCCGCTGCCGGCGATCGCCGACACCGACGCACCCGGCGCGCCGATCTCGGGCTTGATGCGCAGCGTGTCCTCGTGCTGCGGACCACGCGACGAGCTGCCGACCATGCTGCCGGCGAGCGCGACGCCGACGTCCGGGTCGAAACGCACCATGGTGTTGGGCAGGCCGCTGCGCAGTCGATTGGCCACGGCCTGGCTGACCATGAAGCCGGGGATCGTGATCGGCCGGTCACCGCCGTCGCCGCCTTCGAACGGGTCGCCGGGGGCGATGAGGCCGATGACGCCGACCAGCCCGCCGGCGTCGGCCACGTTCTTCACCTTCAGCGTGAAGTTGCAGCCACCGCGGTTGATCAGCACGATCTTGCCCGCCAGCGAGCCGGGCGCGAAGGCCGCGCAGCCGTCCAGATTGCCGCCGGCACCGTTGCCGTATTGAAGGGGGGCCTCGACGGCCGAGGTCAGCGGCGCCGCCCACGGCTGGAACACGGCGGGGAAACTGCCGGCGATGTTCGCCGGCGCCGTGATCTGCATCAGCGGCAGGAACGCGCTGGGCACCGCGGTCTGCGCCACCGACAGCGCGGTGTCGGCGGCCCCCGGCGTGCCGTTGGCGAACGGCTTGTCGGCGCTGTTGCCGGCCGACGCGACGGTCAGGATGCCGAGCTTCGACGCGGCGTCGACGGCGGCCGCGAGGTCGTCGTCGAACGGCTGGCCGTACGGCGAGCCGAGCGACATGTTGATGACGTCGACGCGGTCGCCGAACTTGCCGTCGCCGTTCGGGTCGGCGGCGTACTCCATGCCCTGGATCAGCGCGAGGCCCGAGCAGCTGGTGCTGACCGACGAGCACACCTTGACCGCGTAGAGGTCGACGCCGGGGGCGACACCCTTCTTGCCGCCGATGATGTCGGCGACGTGCGTGCCGTGCCCGCGCGAGGGGCCGTCGTCGAGCGGGTCGGGGTCGGGCGTCTCGGGCGCGTTCGGCCATGCGCTGCCGACGAAGTCGTGACCCGCGACGACCTTGGCCGTCGGGAAGGTGCCCGGCTCGATCGTGTTCGGATCGTTGCCCGCGAAGTCGGCCGGGTTGCCCGAGCCGCCCAGCGCCGCGTGCGTGTAGTCGATGCCGCTGTCGAGCACCGCGACCCTCACGCCGCGGCCGGTCACGCCCAGGTGCTGCACCGTCTCGGCGCCGATGTAGGGCACCGTCTCCGACAGGTCGATCTGGTAGCGGCCGATCGGCGCGATGCGCATCACCGCCGGGTCGCGCGACAGCCGCGGCAGCACGCCGGCGTCGATTTCGACCAGCACGGCGTTGAGCACGGCTTGCGTCTGCGCCAGCACGCGCGCGTTGCGGTCGAGCGCGCGCATGCGGTCGACGAACGCGCGCTGGTCGCGCCGCAGGTCGTCGCGCGCCTTCACGGTGGCAGCGTCGGTCGACAGGCCCTGCGCGGCGACCGACGGTTTCGCGAGCCGCACGATGACCTGGGTCGCGCCGGTGGCCGACGCCAGCCGCGGGTGCAGCCGCTCGGAGCTCACGCCGTCGAGCTGGCGCGGGGCGTCGAGGCGCAACGCCGTCACCGATGCGGGCAACGGGCGGCTGAGTTGCCGGTCGGCAGCGATAGGCGCTGCGGCGGCCTGGGCGGCCACGAGCAGCGTCGCCACACTGGTCAGCGCGGCGAGGGTCTTGGTCTGCATCTGAGATACCTCCGGAGTTCTTCTCGAGGCGGTTGGGGGAGGGCCCGGTTGGGGCGGCGTTCGATGCGCGACGCGTCAGCCCCCATCACGCCGACGCCGCACGCAGCGGCGCGGCGACAGGGGGCTGCGAAGCGTGCGCGCATTCTCGGAAGGGACGGCGCCGCAGCCATACTGGATTTCCCACCCCGCTGGCGTCGGGCCCCACGATCGAGGGATGTGCCGTGCGCGGCGGCGACGACGTCCGTTGCCGAGAGCCCCTGCCTACAATCGCGGGCCCCAGTTCACGAGAGGCGGCGCGCGATGCCGGTCAATCTGCTCCCCCCGCAGCCCGATGCGCTGCATCCCGTGCCCGGAGTGCGCCTGGGCGTTGCGATGGCCGGGGTGCGCAAGGCGAACCGACGCGACGTCACCGTGATCGCACTCGACGAAGGCGCGACGGTGGCCGGCGTGTTCACCGCCAACCGCTTCTGTGCCGCACCGGTGCAGGTGTGCCGAGAGCACCTGGCCGCCGGGCAGGCGGTGCGCGCGCTCGTGATCAACACCGGCAACGCCAACGCCGGCACCGGCGACGACGGGCTGGCGCGCGCGCGCAGCGTGTGCCGCGCGCTCGCGCAGCAGCTCGGGGTGGCGCCGACGCAGGTGCTGCCGTTTTCCACCGGCGTGATCATGGAAACGCTGCCGAACGAGCGCATCGAGGCCGCGCTGCCGGCGGCGCTCGCCGACCTCGGCGCGGCGCACTGGGCGCAGGCGGCAGAGGCGATCATGACCACCGACACGCTGCCGAAGGCGGCGTCGCGCCGGGTGAGCGTCGGCGGGCGCACGGTCACCGTCACCGGCATCTCCAAGGGTGCCGGGATGATCCGCCCGAACATGGCGACGATGCTCGGCTTCGTCGCCACCGACGCGGTGATCGCGCCGGCGGCGCTGCAGGCACTGGTGCGCGAGGCGGCCGACGCCAGCTTCAACCGCATCACGATCGACGGCGACACGTCGACCAACGACTCGTTCGTGCTGATCGCCACGCGCCGCGCCGGCCACGCCGAGATCACCTCGCTCGACGACACCGACAGCGCCGCGCTGCGCGACGCCGTGGTCGCGGTGGCGCAGCAGCTGGCGCAGGCCATCGTGCGCGACGGCGAGGGCGCGACCAAGTTCATCACCGTGCGCGTCGACGGCGGGCGCACCGAAGCCGAGTGCCGGCAGGTGGCCTACGCGATCGCGCACTCGCCGCTGGTGAAGACCGCGTTCTTTGCGAGCGACCCCAACCTGGGCCGCATCCTCGCGGCGGTCGGCTACGCCGGCATCGACGACCTCGATCAGACGTCGATCGACCTGTACCTCGACGACGTGCACGTCGCCACGCGCGGTGCGCGCCACCCGCGGTACCGCGAGGAGGACGGCCAGCGCGTGATGAAGCAAAGCGAGGTCGGCGTGCGCGTCGACCTGCACCGCGGCGCGGCCAGCACCACGGTGTGGACCTGCGACCTGTCGCACGACTACGTCAGCATCAACGCCGACTACCGAAGCTAGGGGGCTGCCGCTTGTGCGGCCCGCGCTGCCGCTGTTAGCATCCGCGCCTTCGTGACCCTGCGCCGAGCCCTGCGATGAGCCTCCACCTGCACCCACGACGCGCCGCCAGCGGCGCCGTGCGCGTGCGCGCGACCGGCCCCCTGGCATCGCGGCGCGGCGGCGAAC
>NZ_DAOKZA010000099.1:0-5070 GCF_035325925.1 Azohydromonas sp.
AGCACGTGGATCTTGGCGTCGCGCCAGTCCACCAGCTCGCCGTCCATCCAGATCTTGCCGTCGCGGTCGGCCAGGGACATGGGATCTCCTTTCGATGGCATCGCGTTCGATGCCGGCGGGATTTTACGGGGCCGGCGCCTCGCCGTCGGCGCGCGAGAGCGTCCAGTCGGTGCAGCGGCCGCGCTGCAGCTGCACGCGCACCGCCGCGCCCGACGCGTCGCGCCACTCGAAGGTCTCGGGGTCGTCCGCCACCTTGCGCCCGAGCGAACGCGTCAAGGGCAGGATCTCGATCAGCCGCATGCCGCGGCGCAGCTTCGCGTGCAGCATCACCGCACTGCCGACCACGCCGACCGGCGCCGCGGCGGCGGTGCGCATCACGCGCATCGCCTTGCCGAACTGCAGCAGCAGCCAGAACACGACCACGGTCACGCCCAGCACCACGCCGCGCCAGCCGTACTGCACGTAGCCGACGGCGATCGCCAGCACCGCGAGCGCCCAGCCGACCCAGGCGTTCATCGCACGGGGCCCGCCACGACCTCGGCCTCCAGTCGTCCGACGCGGCCGGTGCGCAGGGCGTCGGCCCAGTCGCCTCGGCCGTTGGCCTCGGCGCGACGCGCGGCGGCTTCGCAGTCGTAGGCGGTCGCGCACAGGCTGGCCTGCCAGCCGGCAGCGCCGCGCTCGACCAGCGCCCAGCGCGCCAGCGGGTTGCCGGCCTCGACGACGTGCGCAAACGGGTGATCGTCGTCGTAGGCCTGCACGCCGACGCTGCCGGGGTTGACGACCAGCGTCGCACCGGCGTCGTGCGCGACGGTGACGATGCGCGGCGTGTGCGTGTGGCCGCACAGCACGACGGCGTCGCGGCGTGGCCCCAGGCGCGCCCGCACTTCGGCCGCCGTCGCGGCGCGGATGCCCGGCGAGCCGTGGCGGCCGCGGTCGGGCGTGACCGTCTCGACGAAGTAGTCCATGTCGTCGGTCGGGGTCGCGTGCACGCACCACACGCCATCGCCGAGGTCCAGCGTGGCCGGCAGCGCCGCCAGCCAGCCGCGCTCGGCGGCGCCGAGCCGGTCGGCGGTGAAGGCGTCGGACGCGCTCATGCACTCGCGTCGCTGCGTCAGCACCTGGCGCTCGTGGTTGCCGGCGATGGTCGGCCAGCCCAGCGCCATCAGGCGCTGCACCGTCTCGCGCGGCCACAGCGGGCCGCTGGCGATGTCGCCCAGGTTGACCACGCGGTCGGCGCCGCTGCGCGCGATGTCGGCGATCACCGCCTCCAGCGCCGGCAGGTTGCCGTGGATGTCGGAGACGACGGCGAGGCGCACCTCACAGGCTCCTGACCACGTCCATCGCCTGCTCGATGCGCTCGACCGGGTGCAGCGCCAGGCCCTCGATCGCCTTCTTCGGCGCGTTGGCCCTGGGCACCAGTGCCACCGAGAAGCCGAGCTTGGCCGCCTCGCGCAGCCGCTCCTGGCCGCGCGGTGCCGGGCGCACCTCACCCGCGAGGCCGATCTCGCCGAACGCGACGAAGCCGCGCGGCAGGGGCCGGCCGCGCAGCGAGCTCTGGATCGCCAGCAGCACCGCGAGGTCGGCCGCCGGCTCGGCGATGCGCACGCCGCCCACCGCGTTGACGAACACGTCCTGATCGAGGCACGACACGCCGGCATGCCGGTGCAGCACCGCCAGCAGCATCGCCAGCCGGTCGCGGTCCAGCCCCACCGACAGCCGCCGCGGGCTGGCGCCGCCGCCGTCGACCAGCGCCTGCACCTCGACCAGCAGCGGGCGCGTGCCTTCGAGCGTGACCAGCACGCACGAACCCGGCACCGGCTGACCGTGCGTCGACAGGAAGATCGCGCTCGGGTTGCCGACCCCCTTCAGGCCGCGCTCGGTCATCGCGAACACGCCGATCTCGTTGACCGCGCCGAAGCGGTTCTTGATCGCGCGCACCAGGCGGAAGCTCGAGTGCGTGTCGCCCTCGAAGTACAGCACGGTGTCGACGATGTGCTCGAGCACACGCGGGCCGGCCAGCGCGCCCTCCTTGGTCACGTGGCCGACGAGCACCACCGCGATGCCGCCGGCCTTGGCCGCGCGCGTGAGCTGCGCGGCACACTCGCGCACCTGCGCCACCGACCCCGGCGCCGAGGTCAGCTGCTGCGAATACAGCGTCTGGATCGAGTCGATCACGACGAAGTCGGGTTCCTCGGCGTCCAGCGTGGCCAGGATGCGCTCGAGCCCGATCTCGGCGAGCACGCGCACGCGGGTGCCGGCCAGCCCCAGGCGCCTTGCGCGCAGCGCGACCTGCGCACCGGACTCCTCGCCGGTGACGTACAGCACCTTCATGCGCACCGACAGCGCGTCGACGGCCTGCAGCAGCAGCGTGCTCTTGCCGATGCCGGGATCGCCGCCGATCAGCACCACCCCGCCGGCGACGATGCCGCCGCCGAGCACGCGGTCGAGCTCGTCCTGCCCGGTGGGCACGTGCGCGACCTCGGCGGCCTCGATCTGCGACAGCGTCGCCACTGGCTGCGAGCGCGCCAGCGCCTCGAAGCGGTGGCGGGCGGCACCCCCGGACTCGGCCACCTGTTCGTCGAGCGTGTTCCACGCGCCGCAGTGGGGGCACTTGCCGAGCCACTTCGCGCTCGCGCCCCCGCACTCGCTGCAGACATAGGTCGTCTTCGTTGCGGCCACGGCGTCAGCCCTCGAACGCCTTCGTGCCGAGCTTGCCGCGCGCGGCCTTCACCCGCGCGTGCAGCGCCTTGCGCTGCAGCCGCCGTTGCACCGACGCGCGCGTCGGCTGGGTCGCGCGCCGCTCGCGCGGCGGCGTCGCGGCGGCATCGACCATCGCCTGCAGCCGCGCCAGCGCGTCCGCGCGGTTGCGCTCGAGGCTGCGGTGCGTCTGCGCCTTGATGACGACCACGCCGTCGGCGCTGATGCGCGCGTCGTGCGACGCCAGCAGCCGCTGCCGGACCTCGGTCGGCAGCGACGAGGCGCGCACGTCGAAGCGCAGGTGCACGGCGTTGGACACCTTGTTGACGTTCTGCCCCCCGGCGCCCTGCGCGCGGATCGCGCTGATCTCGACCTCGGCCGGGTCGACACGCGGCGACGCGCCGTGCGGGGTCACTTGCCGGCGCGCAGCTTCTGCACGACGAACAGCAGCACGATCGCGCCGACCACCGACGCGATCCACCCTGCGCCCTGGCCCGGCGCGTACCAGCCCATCGCCTGGCCGGCGAATCCGGCGAGCAGCGAGCCGCCGATGCCGAGCAGGATCGTCAGGATCCAGCCCATCTTCTGCTCGCCGGGCATCAGCCAGCGCGCCAGCGCGCCGACGACGAGGCCGACGACGATCGTGCCGAGGATTCCCATGGACCGCTCCTTCGTTGACAGTGGCAGAGGCCGCAACGATATCCGCGCGCCGCTCAATCGGCCAGCCGCGCAGGCACGCGCGGCGCCAGCGCGCACATCAGCTCGTAGCCGATGGTGCCGGCGGCGTGGGCGACGTCGTCGATCGGCAGCCGGCTGCCGCGCGGCCCCTCGCCCCACAGCGTGACCTCGCTGCCGGGCCCGGCGTCGACCGGTGTCAGGTCGACGGCGAGCATGTCCATCGACACGCGGCCGACGGTGCGCGTGCGCACGCCGTCGACCAGCACCGGCGTGCCGGTGCCGGCGTGGCGCGGGTAGCCATCGGCATAGCCGCAGGCGACGATGCCGATGCTCGTCGGTGCATCAGCCACGAAGCTGCTGCCGTAGCCCACCGTGTCGCCCGGCTGCAGGCGCTGCACCGCGATCAGCTTCGAGCGCAGCGTCATCGTCGGGCGCAGGTCCCAGTGCGCGATGTCGTGCACCGGGAAGTCCGGCGCGCTGCCGTAGCACAGGATGCCGGCGCGCACCCAGTCGGCGGCCACGCCGCGCTCGCGCGCGTGGCGCAGCACCGCAGCGCTGTTGGCCAGGCAGCGCTCGCCGGGCAGGTCGCGCGTGGCTGCGTCGAAAGCCGCCATCTGGTGCGCGATGCCGCGCGCGCCATCGGCGTCGGAGAAGTGGGTCATCAGCGACACCTCGCCGACCTGCGGCAGCGCGGCGAGCCGCGTCCACGCCGCGCGCAGTGCATCGGGCGCGAATCCCAGCCGGTTCATGCCGCTGTTCATCTTCAGGAACACGCGGTGCGGGGCGTGCGTCTTGTGCGCCGCCAGCCAGTCGACCTGCGCGTCGCGGTGCACGACGTGCCACAGGTGCAGGCGCGAGCAGACCTCGAGGTCGCGCGGCTCGAACACGCCCTCGAGCAGCAGCACCGGGCCGCGCCAGTCGAGCGCGCGCAGCCGCTGCGCCTCGTCCAGGTCGAGCAGCGCGAAGCCGTCGGCGCGACGCAGCCCGGCGAACGCGCGCTCGATGCCATGGCCGTAGGCGTCGGCCTTGACCACCGCCCACACGCGGCTGTCGGGCGCGTGCTCGCGTGCGCGCTGCAGGTTGTGCGCCAGCGCGTCGGCGTGGATCAGGGCTTCGATCGGGCGCGGCATCGGTGGCGGTCGGCAGCGGTCGCGGGCCCCGATTGTGCGGCTGCGGCACCGCCGGGAACGTCACCGACCCCATGCTATAACCCGCCGCCACCGCCGAGGAGACCAGACGCTGCGCCGGGCCGCGACCCGCGACGCGGGCCGTGCCGCGCATGAAACGAGGCTTCTACACGATCATGTCGGCGCAGTTCTTCAGCTCGCTGGCCGACAACGCGCTGTTCGTCGCCGCGGTCGAACTGCTGCGCAGCAGCGGCACCGACGAGTGGCAGCGCGCCGCGCTGGTGCCGATGTTCGCGCTGTTCTACGTGCTGCTCGCGCCGTTCGTCGGCGCCTTCGCCGACGCGCTGCCCAAGGGGCGGGTGATGTTCGTCTCGAACAGCATCAAGGTGGTCGGCTGCCTGATGATGCTGGTCGGCGTGCACCCGCTGGCCGCGTACGCGATCGTCGGGCTCGGCGCCGCGGCGTACTCCCCCGCCAAGTACGGGATCCTCACCGAGCTGCTGCCGCCGTCGCAGCTGGTCAAGGCCAACGGCTGGATCGAGGGGCTGACGATCGCCTCGATCATCCT
>NZ_DAOKZA010000100.1:0-4871 GCF_035325925.1 Azohydromonas sp.
GGCGCCGTGCGCGTGCGCGCGACCGGCCCCCTGGCATCGCGGCGCGGCGGCGAACCCGCGGTCGACCGCGGGTTGCTCGCGTCCTAGCACCCGCTTCCCGGCCCCGACGATCGCGACCCGATCCGCCGAGAAGTCGGCGGAAGCCCCGGCTGTCGTGACGAGCTTCCGTGCCACCGGCCCCACGAGGGTCGCCACGACGGGAGTCCGATGTCATGAACGAGATGGTCCATCGCCTGCGGCGGTGGAAGGCCTGGTGGACGCTGCCGCCGGGCGACCTGCTGCGCGATCGCGCGTACCGGCGGCTGTGGAGCTCGATCCTGATCAGCTCGCTGGGCGGACAGGTCACGATGCTCGCGCTGCCGCTGACCGCCGCGCTGCTGCTGCATGCGACGCCCACGCAGATGGGCCTGCTCACCGCGATGGAGATCGCGCCGTTCGTGCTGCTGTCGCTGCCGGCCGGCGTGTGGCTCGACCGCGTGCGCAAGCTGCCGGTGTACATCGGCGGCGAGACGCTGATCGCGCTGATCGTCGGCACCGTGCCGCTGGCCTGGTGGCTGGGCTGGCTGACGATGCCCTGGCTGTACGCGGTGGGCTTCGCCGTCGGCTCGGTGTACACGGTGGCAGGCAGCGCGGCGCAGGTGGTGCTCACGCAGGTGGTGGCGCGCGAGCGGCTGGTCGAGGCGCACGCGAAGAACGCGCTCGCCAGCTCGGGCGCCGACGTCGCCGGGCCGGGGCTCGCCGGCGTGTTGATCAAGGCGCTGGGCGCGCCGGTGGCACTGCTCGTCGACGCCGCGATGCTGCTCGCCTCGGCGCTGATCCTGCGCGGCGTGCACGTCGCCGAGACCCCGCCGGCACGCGGCGGCGACACGCACTTCTGGCGCGACCTGCGCGCCGGCGTGCGCTTCGTCGCGCGCCAGCGGCTGCTGGTCGCGCTCGCGCTGGCCGTGGGCGTGTGGCAGATGTGCCACCACGCGGCGTTGGTGGTGCAGATCCTGTTCGCCACGCGCAAGCTCGGCCTGTCGGAGCAGGCCGTGGGGCTGAGCTACGCGGGCATGGGCGTCGGCACGGTGGCGGCCAGCGTGTGGGGCCACCGGCTGAGCGCGCGCTTCGGCCTCGGGCCGACGCTGATCTGCGGCTTCGCGGTGTGCGCGCTCGGCTGGCTGCTGCTGGCGGCGGCACCGGCCGGGCCGTGGGGCGTGGCCGCGTTCGCGCTGATGCTGGTGCTGTTCGGCTTCGGCGCGGTGCTGGTGTTCATCAACTTCCTGGCGCTGCGCCAGGCGGTGACGCCGACGCCGCTGCTCGGTCGCATGACCAGCACGATGCGCTGGTTGACGCTGCTGGCCGCCGGCCCCGGCGCGCTGCTCGGCGGTTGGCTGGGCGAGCGTTTCGGGCTGCGCGCCGCGCTGGCCTTCGCCGGCGCGGGGGCTGCGCTGCTCGCGGTGGCGGCCTGGCACGCGCCGGCGCTGCGCGGCGTGCGCACGCTGCCGCGGCCCGCCGACGACGAGCAGGGCCTCGGCGTCGAGGCGACGGTGGCGCTGGCCGAGCCGCGTTGACGGCGCGCGAGCTCAGTCGCCGGCCGGGCTGAAGCGGTCGACGGCGTCGCTGATCTGCGCGTCGACGCCGTTGTCGGTCAGCCACGCCGCCACCGACGGGTCGTTGACCGTGTAGGCCAGCGCCTTCATGCCGGCGCCGTGCACGCGCGCGACCACCGTCGCGTCGAGCAGCGCGTACATCGCCACCACCGCGACACAGCCCAGCGCGCGCGCCTGCTCGAGCCAGCCGTCGTGCAGCGCGTCGAGCAGCAGCGCACGCGGCAACTGCGGCGCGCGCGCGCGCGCGCCCTCGAGCGCGGCGGGCTGGAACGAGCTGAGCAGCGGCGGCACCGCCGCGCCGTGCCACAGCCGCACCGCGTGTTCGGCGACGACCTCGCCGGTCTCGCGTTCGTGGCCGGGTGTGGGCTTGACCTCGATGTTCAGCGTGAAGCCGTTGCCGCGCACGAAGGCGGCGATGGCGGCCAGCGACGCCGGCGGTTCACCGGCGAAGCCGCGGCTGTGCCAGCCCCCGGCGTCGAGCCGCGACAAGTCGGACCAGCGCAGTGTCGCCGCGAGGCCGCGGCCGTCGGTGGTGCGTTCGAGCGTCGCGTCGTGCAGCAGGAACGGTACGCCGTCGGCGCTGAGCTTGACGTCGCACTCGAAGGCGCGCCAGCCGTGGCGCGCGCCCTCGCGGAACGCTGCCAGCGTGTTCTCCGGCGCGAGGCGGCCGGCGCCGCGGTGCGCGAACCAGCGCGGGTAGGGCCAGCGCGTCACGGCTCGACGCGCTGGCCGCCGGCGGCGTCGAACCAGTGCAGGTGCTCGGGCGTGACCGCCAGCGACACGGTCTGCCCGGCGTGCGGTGCCGGCAGCGTCGCGTCGATGCGCCAGGTGAACTCCTGGCCCGCGAGCCGCCCGTGCACCAGGCGCTCGGCGCCGAGCATCTCGACCACCTCGACGTGCAGCGGCCAGCCGGTGTCCTGGCCGGGTTCGACGTGCTCCGGACGCACGCCCAGGATCAGTTCGCCGCCGCGCGGCGCGGTCACCGGTAGCGGCAGCGCGTCGCTGCCGTCGCAGACGAAGCGGCGGCCGTCGCCGCGCCCGCGCAGCAGGTTCATCGGCGGGCTGCCGATGAAACTGGCGACGAAGGTCGTCGCCGGGCGCAGGTAGACCTGCTCGGGCGCGCCGATCTGCTCCATCAGCCCGGCGTTCATCACGATCATGCGCTGCGCCAGCGTCATCGCCTCGACCTGGTCGTGGGTGACGAACAGCGAGGTGATGCCCAGCTCGGCGTGCAGCTTCTGGATCTCCAGCCGCGTCTGCACGCGCAGCTTCGCGTCGAGGTTGGACAGCGGCTCGTCGAACAGGAACACCTGCGGCTCGCGCACGATCGCGCGGCCCATTGCCACGCGCTGGCGCTGGCCGCCCGAGAGCTGGCGCGGCGTGCGCTGCAGCAACTGGCCCAGCTCGAGGATCTTCGCCGCCTTGTCGACCCGGCGGCGGATCTCGTCGACCGGCACCTTCTTGATCTTCAGCCCGTACGCCATGTTGTCGTACACCGACATGTGCGGGTACAGCGCGTAGTTCTGGAACACCATCGCGATGTCGCGCTCGGCCGGCTCGAGCCCGTTGACGACGCGCCCGCCGATGACGATCTCGCCGCCGCTGATCTCCTCGAGCCCGGCGACCATGCGCAGCAGCGTGCTCTTGCCGCAGCCGCTGGGGCCGACGATGACGATGAACTCGCCGTCGGCGATCTCGGCGTCGACGCCGTGGATCACCTTCACGGCCCTGGGGCCGTGTCCGTAGGTCTTCTCGACCCTGCGCAGGGATATCGCGCCCATGTCGTCGTGCTACTTCTCGCTGTCCACGAGGCCCTTGACGAACCACCTCTGCATCAGGATCACCACCAGCGCCGGCGGGATCATGGCCAGCACCGCGGTGGCCATGACGACGTTCCACTCGGTGGCCGCGTCGCCGCCGGTGATCATGCGCTTGATACCCATCACGACGGGGTACATGTCCTCGCTGGTCGTCACCAGCAGCGGCCACAGGTACTGATTCCAGCCATAGATGAACTGGATCACGAACAGCGCCGCGATGCTGGTCCGCGACAAGGGCAGCAGAACGTCCAGGAAGAACCGCATCGGCCCGGCGCCGTCGATGCGAGCGGCCTCGACCAGCTCGTCGGGCACGGTGAGGAAGAACTGGCGGAACAGGAAGGTGGCGGTTGCGCTGGCGATCAACGGCACCGTCAGGCCGGCGTAGGTGTTGAGCATGCCGAGGTCGGAGACCACCTTGTATGTCGGCAGGATGCGCACCTCCACCGGGAGCATCAACGTCACGAAGATCATCCAGAACACCAGGCTGCGCAACGGAAAGCGGAAGTACACCACCGCGAAGGCGCTCAGCAGCGAGATCACGATCTTGCCCACCGCGATGGCCAGCGCACTGATCAGGCTCACCATCATCATCGGTGCGACCGGCGGGTTGTTGCCGCCTTGCGTATTGCTGCCGACCAGCGCACGCGTGTAGTTCGGAATCAGCTGGTCGCCCGGCAGCAGCGACATCGGCACGTTCTGCACGATCTCCTGTGCCGTCTGTGTGCTGGCCACCAGCGTGATGTAGACCGGGAAGGCGACGATCATTACCCCGAGCACCAGCACCAGGTGGCTCAGGACGTCGGCGAGGCGGCGGTTCTCGACCATCTCGGCCTAGTAGTTCACGCGTCGTTCGACGTAGCGGAACTGCACCACCGTCAGCGCGATGACGATGACCATCAGCACCACGCTCTGCGCCGCACTGCCGCCGAGGTCCAGGGCCTTGAAGCCGTCGAAATAGACCTTGTAGACGAGGATCGCGGTGTCCTTGCCCGGGCCACCCGAGGTCGCGGCGTCGACGATGGCGAAGGTGTCGAAGAACGCGTAGACGATGTTGATCACGAGCAGAAAGAACGTCGTCGGCGTGAGCAGCGGGAACTGCACCGTCCAGAAGCGTCGCCAGGGGCCGGCGCCGTCGATCGCCGCGGCCTCGATCAGGCTCTTGGGAATCGACTGCAGACCGGCGAGAAAGAACAGGAAGTTGTACGACACCTGCTTCCAAACCGCCGCCATCACGATCAGCGCCATCGCGTGGCCGCTGTCGAGCAGGTGGTTCCATTCGATGCCGGCCCGGCGCAACCAGAAGCTGACGATGCCGACCGAAGGGGCGAACATGAACAGCCAGAGCACCCCGGCCACCGCCGGTGCGACGGCGTAGGGCCAGATCAGCAGCGTCTTGTAGGCGCCCGCCGCGCGCACCACGCGGTCTGCCATCACGGCCAGCAGCAGCGAAAGGGTCAAC
>NZ_DAOKZA010000101.1:0-4616 GCF_035325925.1 Azohydromonas sp.
TGCCGATGAGCAGCGCGCACAGCAGCGCGCCGGCGACGAAGCTCGGGTGGCGCGCGGCGCGGCGCGCGAATCGGCTGGCGGACAAGGTCATGGCCGAAGTGAAGCGCGAGGCCGGCCAGCACGCAGGGGTGGGCAAGCGGCCGCCGCGGATCCGGCTGCGCCGGTCCGCTGGCGGCGCCCCCCTGGGGGGGAGGCGCCGAAGGCGCTTCGGGGGGGCGTCATGTCACGCGTCACCCGGCTTCAGCCGCGGGTCGACGACGGCGTACAGCAGGTCGACGACGAAGTTGATCGCCACCACCGTCGCGGCGAGCAGCATCACGACGTCGCGCACGACGACCAGGTCGCGGTTGGCGATGGCCTGGAACACCAGCCGGCCGATGCCCGGCAGCACGAACACGTTCTCGACCACGATCGCGCCGGTGATCAGGTTGCCGAACTGCAGCCCCATGATCGTCAGCACCGGGATCATCGCGTTGCGCAGCACGTGGCCCCACAGCACCTGGCGTCGCGACAGCCCCTTGGCGCGCGCGGTGCGCACGTAGTCCTCGCGCATCGTCTCGAGCACCGCCGAACGCGTGACGCGCGCCAGGATCGCCGCCTGCACCGCGGCGAGCGCGATCGCCGGCAGGATCAGCGCCTGCAACGCCGGCCACAGCCCGCCGCCGTCGTCCTCGCGCCAGCCCGGAAAGCCGCCGGCCGACACCCACTGCAGCTGCACCGCGAACAGCAGGATCAGCAGGATCGCGAGCCAGAAGTTGGGCACCGCGAGCCCGACCTGGCTGAGCGCCATCACGCCGACGTCGCCGGGCCGGTTCTGCCGTGCCGCCGCGTACACGCCGAGCGCCAGCGCGACGACGGTGGTCAGCGCCATCGCCAGCAGCGCCAGCGGCACGCTGACCTGCAGCCGCTCGACGACCAACTCGGCGACCGGCACGTCGTAGCTGTGGCTCGTCGCGCTGTCGCCGCGCAGCCAGCCGCCGACCCACTCGAGGTAACGCTCCAGCGGCGGGCGGTCGAGCCCGAGCTTCTTCTCGAGCGCGGCCAGCGACTCGGGCGTCGCGGTGTCGCCGAGGATCACCTGCGCGGCGTTGCCCGGCAGCAGCTCGAGCACCGCGAACACGATGACCGACGCGGCGGCCAGCGTCGCGAGGAAGGTGACAAAGCGCTTGAGCAGGAACAGGTTCACGACGGACGACCCTGCGGTCGCTGCGATCGGGCGTCGGGGGCGGCAGCGACCGTGGGCGGCGATGATGCCTCAACGCCCGTGGCGGCCGGCGGCCGGCGGCGGGCCGATCGGCTACGCTTGCCGCCCATGAGACACGGTGGCTGGGCGCGATGGGCGCCGATGGCGGTGGCGCTGCTGGCCGGCGGATGCCAGACGATCGCGCCCGAACGCTGCGCGGGCATCGACTGGCATCGGCAAGGCGTCGAGGACGGTCGCGACGGCTTCGGCCCGTCGCGCCTGGAGCGGCACCGCGACGCCTGCGCCGCGGTCGGCGTGCGTCCCGACGCGGCCGCGTGGGAGGCCGGGCGCATCCGCGGCCTCGACGACTACTGTCGCTTGCCGAACGCGCTCGAGCAGGCGCTCAGGCGGCACGCGTACGAGGGTGTGTGTGCCGACCCGCGCTTCGCCACGCTGTACCAGGCGGCGCGGCGCTATGCCGACGCGAGGCAGCAGGTCGCCGACCTCGACGGTCAGATCGACTGGCGCGAGCGCGAGCTGCTGACGAACAGGAAGCTCGCCGACGACCGTCGCGCCGCGCTGCGCGCCGAGGTGCGCAGCCTGCAGCGACAACGCGAGCGCGCGATCGCCGACCGCGTCGACGCCAACGCCGCGCTCGAGCGCACGCGGCTGCAGCTCGGCGTGTGAGCCGTGCGGCGCCCCCCATCGAGGAGACACCGATGAGACTGCAAGGCAAGGTCGCGATCGTCACCGGCGGCGCGTCAGGCTTCGGCGCCGGCATCGCGCGCAAGTTCGTCGCCGAGGGCGCGCAGGTGCTGGTGGCCGACCTGAACCTCGACGCGGCGCTCGACGTCGCCGCGTCGCTGGGGCCGGCGGCGCGCGCGCTGCGCGTCGATGTCGGCGTCGCGGCCGACGTGCGCACGATGGTCGCCGCCGCCGTCGGCCACTTCGGGCGGCTGGACATCGTCGTCAACAACGCCGGCGTCGGCCACCGGCCGCAGCCGCTCGAGACGCTGGCCGAGGACGAGTTCGACCGCATCGCCGCGGTCAACATGAAGGCGATCTACTTCACGGCGCGCGAGGTGGTGCCGTACTTCAAGGCGCAGGCGCCGGGGGCGCACGGCATCCGCGGCGTGATCCTGAACATGGCCAGCACCGCCGGCGTGAGCCCGCGCCCGCGTCTGGCCTGGTACAACGCCAGCAAGGGCTGGGTGATCGCCGCGACGCGCGCGATGGCGGTCGAACTCGCGTCCGCGGGCGTCCGCGTCGTCGCGCTGAACCCGGTGGCCGGCGAGACGCCGATGCTGGCCACCTTCATGGGCGAGGACACGCCCGAGATGCGTGCGAAGTTCCTGTCGACGATCCCGATCGGGCGCTTCTCGACGCCCGAGGACCTCGGCAACGCGGCCTGCTTCCTGTGCAGCGACGAGGCGTCGATGATCACCGGCGTCGCGATGGAGGTCGACGGCGGGCGCTGCATCTGAGCGCGCCCGGCGCCCAGTTGCGCCCGTGCCCTGCGTGGCGGCGCGGAGTCAGGCGCCGATCTCGCGCTCGTGCCGGTCGGCGGCGGCGAACAGGTCGGCAGCAAAGCGCGGGTCGTTGGGCTGCAGGCTGGCCGCGTAGCGGCGCAGTCCCGCGACATCGGCTGCCGTCGGCGGCGTCGCGAACGCGCGCGAGATGGCGCGCCACAGGCGCACGACGATCTCGGATGCCCAGCGCGCGCCGCGCGGCGCGTCCACGGGTGCCAGAGCCGGGGTGACGATGGTGATGGTCGACATGGTGCTTCCTCTCGGTACGATCAGTTCGGGGTGCGGTGCGTGGTGTCCGGGCCGTCCGCCCGTGCCCGCGTCGGCAAGGGACCGCCGTCGATCCGGATCACGGCGATGCGCCGAAGCGCCGCCTGAGCGCGGCGTTCGCCCTGCGCGAGCAGCGCACGCCGAAGGCGCTGCCAGACACCGCGCCACCCCATGGCGCCGCCGCGGGTGCGGCGTGCCGGAGCGGCGGGAAGGGTGGCGAAATGGGCGGACATCCGGACCTCGTTTCAGTCAAATGACATTGATTTCTGAGCGTCGATAGCTTAGGGTATCCACTTACAGAAGACAAATGAATGTTCTGGATGTTGGATATAAACATCGAGAATGTTGTCGGTGATGAACTTCCGCACCTTCGACCTGAACCTGCTGCGCGTCTTCGACGCGGTGATGACCGACGGCAGCCTGACACGCGCGGCACAGTCGCTGGCAATGACGCAGCCGGCGGTCAGCCATGCGCTGAAGCGGCTGCACGCCGCGGTCGGCGAACCGTTGTTCGTGCGCGGCGCCGCCGGGATGACGCCGACCCCGCGCGCCGAAGCGGTGTGGCCGCAGGTGCGCACGGCGCTCGCCGCGTTGCGCGGGGCACTGGCGCCCGAGGCCTACCGGCCCGATCGCGACGCGGCAACGTTCCGGCTGGCGATGGTCGACGCCACCGCGGCGCGGCTGATGCCCCCGATGGTGCAAACGATCGAACGGATGCAAGCGCTCGCCAACTTGCGCGTCCTTCCGCTGTCGACACGCGACCCGCGGGCGCTGATCGAGCGCGGCGACGCGGACCTCGCGGTGGGCTACTTCCCGCAGGCGATCACCGCGATCCAGGCCGCCGGGGCGCAAGGCGCGTTGCGCCACCGCCGGCTGCACGAGACCGAATACGTCTGCGTGATGCGCCGTGGCCACCCGCTGGCCGGGCGGGCGCTGACGCTCGACGCGTTCTGCGCCGCACACCACCTGCTGGTGAGCTTCTCGGGGCGGCCCCGCGGGTTCGTCGACGAGGCGCTGTCGGCGCTCGGCCGCCAGCGGCGCATCGTGCTGACGGTCAACCAGTTCTTCGTCGCCGGTCGCGTGGTGTGCGGCTCCGACCTGCTGACCGTGCTGCCGGCCGGGTTCGTCGACGCCACCGGCATGGCGGACGCGCTGCTCACGGTGCCGCTGCCGTTCGCGCTGCCGCGCGTGCAGGTCGAGATGGTGTGGCACCTGCGCCGCGACGACGACGCTGCCCACGCCTGGCTGCGCCGGCTGGTTGTCGACGCCGCGCAGGCCTGATCAGCCGGCGAGCACTGCGGCCATCGCCTGTGCGGTGCGCTCGACGTTGCCGTCGTTGAGCCCGGCGATGCAGATGCGCCCCGAGCGGATCAGGTACACGGCGAACTCGTCGCGCAGCCGGTCCACCTGCGCCGCACTCAGGCCGGTGTAGCTGAACATGCCGCGCTGGCTGAGGAAGTAGCCGAAGTCGCGCCCCGGCACCTTCGCGCTGACCACGCCGTGCAGCGCGCGGCGCATCGCGGCGATGCGTTCGCGCATCGCGCCGAGTTCGGCCTCCCAGCGCGCGCGCAGCGCCGGGTCGGTCAGCACCTCGGCGACGATCTGCCCGCCGTGGATCGGTGGGCTCGAGTAGTTGC
>NZ_DAOKZA010000102.1:0-4551 GCF_035325925.1 Azohydromonas sp.
CGCGACCAGCAGCCGGTCGTCGGGGTCGGCTTGGTCGAGGAAACTCGGCGCCGCGGGCCCGGCGCCGAACCACAGGCGTTCGTACACCTCGTCGGCGACGATCCAGGTGCCGGTGCGCCGGCAATGTGCGAGCAGCGCGCGCTGCGCGTCGACCGACAGCGTCCAGCCGGTCGGGTTGTTCGGCGCGTTGACCAGCAGCACGCGCGTGCGCGGCGTCACCGCTGCGAGCAGTTCGTCGATGTCGAGCGCCCATGCGCCGTCGTGCGGGCGCAGCGCGACGCGCCGCACCCGCGCGCCGAGGATCCGTGGCTGCGCAGTCAGGTTCGGCCACACCGGCACCACCGCGGCGATCTCGTCCCCGGCATCGACCAGCAGTTGCATCGCGACCATCAGCGCCGTCACGCCCGAACTGGTGACGGCGACGCGCTCGGCGCCCAGCGGCCGGTGCAGCGCCGACAGGTATGCCGCGATCGCCTCGCGCAGCGCCGGCAGCCCAAGGTTGTGCGCATAGAAGGTCTCGCCGGCGGCCAGCGACCGCGCCGCCGCGTCGCGCACCGGCGCCGGCGTCGGTTCGTCGCTCTCGCCGAACCAGAACGCCAGCACGTCGGCGCGGCCCAGCCCGGCGTCGGCGACCTCGCGGATCTTCGAGCCGGGCAGGCCGGCGACGCGTGACGACAGCGTGTCGGCGGCCTTCATGGCGATGTCGCCGCCGGCCACGCCATGCGGCAGGCGTGCGGCTGCGCGACCTGCGCGGCCGTGAAGCGGCGCAGCGTGCGAAAGCCGTAACCCGAGCCCTCGACGTCGTTGCGCACGCCCGGCCGGCCGGCGCGGTCCATCACGCTGACGACCAGCGGCTGCTGCAGCTGGTGGTCGTCGGCGCGCATCGTGCCGCCGTGCCAGCCGCCGAACGCCGCACCGTCGTGCGACCGGCCCGACAGCGCGCGCGCGACGTCGAGCGCCTCGACGCTGCCGGCGCGCTCGATCGCGGTGACCAGCATCTCGACCAGCAGTTGCATGCGCGCGTGCACGTAGTCGTCGCGCGGGTCGGGGAAACGGCGCCGGAACGCGGCGTAGAACGCCTCGGACGCCGCGTCGCCGAGGTTCGGGTGCCACTCCGCGACCGCGAGCACGCGCCCGACGCCGGCGTCGCCGAGCGCCGCCGGCACGCCCAGCGCGTTGCCGTAGAAGGTGTAGAAGTGCAGCGGCAACCCGAGGTCACGCGCCGCGCGCACCAGTTGCGTCAGGTCCTGGCCCCAGTTGCCGGTGACCACCGCCTGCGCGCCGCTGGCGTGGACCTTCGTCGCGTACGGCAGGAAGTCCTTGACCCGCCCCATCGGGTGCAACTCGTCGCCGACGATCTCGATGTCGGGCCGCGCGGCGGCGATCATCTCGCGCGCCCGGCGCGCCACGTGCTGGCCGAAACTGTAGTCTTGGTTGAGCAGGTACACGCGGCGCAGCTCGGGGTCGTCCCGCAGCACGTCGACCAGCGCGGCCAGCCGCATGTCGGCGTGGGCATCGAAGCGGAAGTGCCAAGGGCTGCAGCGCTCGTTGGTCAACACCGGGTCGACCGCCGAGTAGTTCAACAGCAGCGCGCGCCGCGCCGGCTCGCGCCGGTTGTGCTTGTCGATCGCGTCGATCAGCGCCGCCGCCACCGCCGAGCTGTTGCCCTGCAGCACGAAACCCACCCCCTGGTCGAGCGCGCCGCGCAGCAAGGCGATCGCCTCCTCGGCCTGTCCCTTGCTGTCGAAGCGCCGAAGCGCGAGCGGCCGCCGGCCGCCGGGCAGCGCGACGCCGCCGCGCGCGTTGACGCGCTCGACCGCCCACTGCAAGTTGCGCCACACCGCCTCGCCGGCGTTGCCGAACGGCCCGGACAGCGCCTCGACCAGCGCCAGCGGGATCGGGGCGCCGGCCGGGGCTGCCGGCTGCGCCGGCGCGCCGGCGGCCGACCACAGCGTCACCGCGACCAGCCAGGCGCGGACGAATCCTTGACTCATCTCAATGGGAGCGTCTTGCAATCGACATCGCTGCTGGCCATATTCACTCGCGATGTCGGGCGACGCCGCCCCGGCGCGAGCGCGATGTCGATCGGTTCTTTCGGGTAGTCGATGATTGTAGGAGGACCCCATGTTCCCGCTGAGCACGACCCGCGGCAGCAACGACCTGGCCCGCTCGTTCGAGCGCCTGTTCGACGAGAGCTTCGAGCGCTTCTTCGGCCTCGCCCCGCGCGGCGAAGGCGGCGCGCGAACGCCGGCGCTGGACGTCAGTGAGTCCGACAAGACCTACACGGTCAAGCTCGACCTGCCCGGGGTCGACAAGTCGGACGTCAAGGTCAGCATCGACGGGCGGCTGGTCACGGTGCAGGCCGAGACCAAGAAGGAAGAGGAGAAGAAGGAAGGCGAGCGCGTCGTCTACCGCGAGCGCTCGGTGTCGAGCTACGCACGCAGCTTCACGCTGCCACAGGAGGTCGACGAGGGCGCCTCGGCGGCCAAGCTCGACAACGGCGTGCTGACGCTGACGCTGGCCAAGAAGCAGCCGGCGCAGACCAAACGCATCACGGTGGGCTGACCGTCCCCGGCGTCGCGGGGCGGTTGCGCGGCGCGGCGGCGAGTGCCGCCGGCGCATCACCCGCCAGCTCGGCCAGCGGCCAGCGCGGCCGCACGTCGAACGCGTGGTCGCGTCGGAGTTCGGCGACGCCGGCGTCGAGCCGCATCGCCGCGGCGAGCGCGATCATCGCGCCGTTGTCGGTGCACAGCGCCGGCTCGGGGTAATGCACGCGCACGCCGCGGCGCGCGCAGGCCGTGTCGAGCTGGCGGCGCAACTCGCGGTTGGCGCCGACGCCGCCGGCAACCACCAGCCGCCCGAGGCCGGTGCATTCGAGCGCGCGCAGCGACTTGCGCACCAGCACCTCGACGATCGCCGCCTGCGTCGACGCGGCAAGGTCGGCGCGGTGCTGCTCGCACACGTTGCCCAGCCGCCTGACCTGCGTGAGCACCGCGGTCTTCAACCCGGCGAACGAGAAGTCGAGGTCGCCGCTGTGCAGCAGCGGGCGCGGCAGTTCGAACGCCGTCGGGTCGCCGAACTCGGCCAGCCGCGCCAGCGCCGGCCCGCCCGGGTAGCCTAGACCGAGCAGCTTCGCGCTCTTGTCGAAGGCCTCGCCGGCGGCGTCGTCGATCGACTCGCCGAGCAGCGCGTAGCGCCCGACGCCGTGCACCGCCATCAACTGCGTGTGTCCGCCCGAGACGAGCAGTGCGACGAACGGGAACGCCGGCGGGTCGGCCGACAGGAACGGCGACAGCAGGTGCCCCTCGAGGTGATGCACGCCCAGCACCGGGCGGTCCAGCGCCGCGCCGAGGGCGCAGGCCAGCCCGGCGCCGACCAGCAGCGCCCCGGCCAGCCCGGGGCCACGCGTGTAGGCGACGACGTCGACGTCGGCCAGCGCCAGCCCGGCGTCGCCGACGACCTGGCGCACCAGCGGCACCAGCCGGCGCACGTGGTCGCGCGAAGCGAGTTCGGGCACCACGCCACCGTAGGCCTGGTGCATCTCGACCTGACTGTGCAGGGCCTGCGCGAGCAGCCGCGGCGCGCCGGTGCCGCGGCGCACCAGCGCGACACCGGTCTCGTCGCACGACGACTCGATCCCGAGCACGTTCATCGGCCGGCAGTGTAGCCAGCGACGCCTCGCGGTCCCCGATGGACAATCGCGACCCTGCGCGAGGAGACGATGATGACACTGCGCCGCCGCTGGATGACCGCCCTGCCGCTCGCCGCCGCCGCGGCGGGCTTCGGCCGCGCGCGTGCCGCCGACGCACCGCCCGGCAGGCCCGCGAACGAGCGTTTCCCCGGCGACCCGCCGCAGCACAAGCTCGTCTACCAGCTCAACCGCGCCGAGCCCGAGTACATCGAGGCGATCCTGAACTCGGTCGGCGCGATGATCGGCAAGTACCAGGACAACGTCGCGATCGCGGTGGTCGTGTTCGGCCCCGGCATCCACCTGCTGGCCAAGCAACCGAAGCGCCCGGTGCCGCCGGCGCTGCGCCAGCGCGTGGTCAGCCAGGCGCGCGACTACGGCGTCAGCTACGTCGCCTGCGGCAACACGATGCAGACGCTGGGCTGGACCGCGAAGGACATCGTCGAGGTCGCCAAGGTCGAGCAGGTCGGCGCCGCGTCGCTGATGGAACTGCAGGAACAGGGCTACGCGTACATCGCCTGGTGACGGCAGCGCACGCCGCCGCCTGGCACGCCGATTGCTGGATGACCGTCGGCACCGCCACGCGGTGCCTGCCCATCTCCTCGGCAGGGCGAAGGCCCTCGTTGCGCCTGCGGGCCGCGGTCCGCAGGCGCTCTTTTTTCCTCCACCCTGGCCCGGTCGTGGTGCAGCGTGCACCGCCCGAGGGCACCCGGCGCCTCAGCCGTGCTTTTCCCTGGCGTGGTTGATCGAGTACTTCGGGATCTCGATCGTGACGTCCTGGTCCGACAGGATCGCCTGGCAGCTCAGCCGCGAGGTCGGCTCGAGCCCCCACGCGCGGTCGAGCAGGTCCTCCTCGGACTCGT
>NZ_DAOKZA010000103.1:0-4376 GCF_035325925.1 Azohydromonas sp.
CGCTGACCTGCAGCACGCGCTTCGGCCTGTGCGCCAAGTGCTACGGCCGCGACCTCGGTCGCGGCGGCCTGGTCAACGTCGGCGAGGCGGTCGGCGTGATCGCCGCGCAGTCGATCGGCGAGCCGGGCACGCAGCTGACGATGCGCACCTTCCACATCGGCGGCGCGGCGTCGCGTGCTGCCGTGGCATCGAGCGTCGAGGCCAAGAGCGACGGCATCGTCGGCTTCAACCCGACGATGCGCTACGTGATGAACTCGAAGTCGGGCAAGGGCGAGCTGGTGGTCATCTCCCGTTCCGGCGAGATCATCGTCACCGACCCGCACGGCCGCGAGCGCGAGCGCCACAAGGTGCCTTACGGCGCCACGCTCAACGTCACGGCCGACCAGCAGATCAGGGCCGGCACGGTGCTGGCCAACTGGGACCCGCTGACGCGCCCGATCATCACCGAGTTCGCCGGCAAGGCGAAGTTCGAGAACGTCGAGGAGGGCGTGACCGTCGCCAAGCAGGTCGACGAGGTCACCGGCCTGTCGACGCTGGTCGTGATCGACCCGAAGCGCCGCGGTGCCGCGAAGGTGGTGCGTCCGCAGGTCAAGCTGCTCGACGCCGCCGGGGTCGAGGTCAAGATCCCGGGCACCGATCACGCGGTGACGATCGGCTTCCCGGTCGGCGCGCTGATCCAGGTGCGCGACGGCCAGGACCTGGTGCCGGGCGAGGTGCTGGCACGCATCCCGGTCGAAGGTCAGAAAACGCGCGACATCACCGGCGGCCTGCCGCGCGTGGCCGAGCTGTTCGAGGCGCGCTCGCCGAAGGACAAGGGCACGCTGGCCGAGATCACCGGCACGGTGTCGTTCGGCAAGGAGACCAAGGGCAAGGTGCGCCTGCAGATCACCGACCCCGACGGCAAGGTGTTCGAGGAGCTGGTGCCCAAGGAGAAGAACATCCTGGTGCACGAAGGCCAGGTGGTCAACAAGGGCGAGTCGATCGTCGACGGTCCGGCCGATCCGCAGGACATCCTGCGCCTGCTGGGCATCGAGGAGCTGGCGCGCTACATCGTCGACGAGGTGCAGGACGTCTACCGCCTGCAGGGCGTGAAGATCAACGACAAGCACATCGAGGTGATCGTGCGTCAGATGCTGCGCCGCGTGCAGATCGTCGACCCGGGCGACAGCGGCTACATCGCCGGCGAGCAGGTCGAGCGCTCGGAGCTGCTGGACACCAACGACAAGCTGCGCGCCGACGGCAAGCTGCCGGCCACGCACGCCGACGTGCTGCTGGGCATCACCAAGGCCAGCCTGTCGACCGACAGCTTCATCTCCGCCGCGTCGTTCCAGGAGACCACCCGGGTGCTCACCGAGGCGGCGATCATGGGCAAGCGCGACGAGCTGCGCGGGTTGAAGGAGAACGTCATCGTCGGCCGCCTGATCCCGGCGGGCACCGGCATGGCGTTCCACCAGGCCCGCAAGGCGAAGGAGGAGATGGACGAGACCGAGCGTCGCGCCATCGCGTTGCAGGAGGCCGAGGAACTGGCCGCCGCGCAGCTGGCGCAGGTCGATGCCGCGTCGGCGTCCGGGGATCACCCGAGCGGCGACTGACGCCGGGTTGCGGCCGACGTGACCGGGGGGGGGCGGCGCAGGCCGCCCCCTCTCCTTTCGGTTCACGCGGCGCGCGGCGAGGTCGACCGTGGCCAGTGCGGCGGTTCAATCACGGCCAGACCCAGCGCCTGCGCGCGTCGCGCGAGCGCGAGCAGCGCACGGTCGCGGGTCACCAGCCAGCGCGCGCCGGCGGCGATCGCCAGGTCGACGAACATCTGGTCGTCGCGGTCGGCGCAGCGCAGCAGCGCCGGCGCCGCTTCGGCGACGGCGTGCGCCCAGCGCCGGCACGCGGTCACCACCGCGCCGGCGTCGCCCCCGGGGCGGGGCGGCAGTCGGTGCCGCAGCACGTGTTCGAGCTCGGCACGCATCGCGCCGGTCTGCAACCAGTGGCAGCGACCGGCGACGATGGCCCGTGCCACGCCGTGCATCGAGCGGTCGGCGAACCACAGCCAGTCGAGCACGGCGTTGGTGTCGAGGACGAGCGCAGGGGCGTCGACGGGGTCCAGCCCCACCGTGGCAGCCGGGGCCATCGCGGGATCGCCCGCGACGCCGTCCCCTTCACGAGGCGCGGCCACCCATTCTTGCGGGGACACCCGGGTGCGCATATAATCGCAGGCTTTTCGGCGGATTGTGCCGTCGTTTCGCGCGCGCCCGGAGCCGGGGCGCCGTCGCATCGCGCGGCGGCGGGTCGGCTGGGTGCTAGGTGCGCGAACGCGGCGCGGTCCGTGGCGGTCGACACCGGGCGAGCCGGGCCTGGCCGCAGGCACGAGTGCACGGCGGGTGCGCGGTGCGCCGGGCCGGTCGCCTGCCAGCGGGCGGTGCGACGGCGCGGCGTCCGGCCGGCGGCACCCGATCGAGATTCAACGGGAAACAGTTACCACCATGCCCACCATCAACCAGCTCGTGCGTCAAGGCCGTCAGGTCGAGGTCGTGAAGTCCAAGTCGCCGGCGATGCAGGACTGCCCGCAGCGCCGCGGCGTGTGCACGCGCGTTTACACCACGACGCCGAAGAAGCCGAACTCGGCGCTGCGCAAGGTCGCCAAGGTGCGCCTGACCAACGGCTTCGAGGTCATCTCGTACATCGGCGGCGAGGGTCACAACCTGCAGGAGCACAGCGTCGTGCTGGTGCGCGGCGGCCGCGTGAAGGACCTGCCGGGCGTGCGTTACCACATCGTGCGCGGCTCGCTCGACCTGCAGGGGGTCAAGGACCGCAAGCAGGCGCGTTCGAAGTACGGCGCGAAGCGGCCCAAGAAGGCTTGACGCCTTCGGCCTGAAGGACAAGTCGGCCGGAAGGCCGGCTAAGTAAGTGAAGGGTCCTCATGGCCCTTCGGGGCGGCCGCCCAGCCGGCCGCCAACTGAATCGACAAAAGGAACATTCCCATGCCTCGTCGTCGCGAAGTCCCCAAGCGCGAGATCCTCCCCGACCCGAAGTTCGGCTCGGTCGACCTGTCGAAGTTCATGAACGTCGTCATGGAGTCCGGCAAGAAGGCCGTCGCCGAACGCATCATCTACGGCGCGCTCGACCAGGTCGAGAAGAAGGCCGGAAAGGACCCGCTCGAGGTGTTCCTGACCGCGCTGAACAACGTCAAGCCGATGGTCGAGGTCAAGTCGCGTCGCGTCGGCGGCGCGAACTACCAGGTGCCGGTCGAGGTGCGTCCGATCCGTCGCGTCGCGCTGGCGATGCGCTGGCTGAAGGAGTCGGCGCGCAAGCGCGGCGAGAAGTCGATGGCCGCGCGTCTGGCCAACGAACTGCTCGAGGCCAGCGAAGGCCGCGGCGGCGCGATGAAGAAGCGCGACGAGGTGCACCGCATGGCCGAGGCGAACAAGGCCTTCTCGCACTTCCGGTTCTGACCACCGGCGCCCGTCTTTCACCGACTTCCGGCCGCTCTCAGGGTTAGTACGGACCCGCGAGCGGCCCCTGCGTTTGGAGTACACCATGGCCCGCAAGACCCCCATCGAGCGCTACCGCAACATCGGTATCAGCGCGCACATCGATGCCGGCAAGACCACCACGACCGAGCGCATCCTCTTCTACACCGGGGTCAACCACAAGCTCGGCGAGGTGCACGACGGCGCGGCGACGACCGACTGGATGGAGCAGGAGCAGGAGCGCGGCATCACGATCACGTCGGCGGCGGTGACCTGCTTCTGGAAGGGCATGGACCTGACCATTCCCGAGCACCGCATCAACATCATCGACACGCCGGGGCACGTGGACTTCACGATCGAGGTCGAGCGCAGCATGCGCGTGCTCGACGGTGCGTGCATGGTCTACTGCGCGGTCGGGGGCGTGCAGCCGCAGTCCGAGACGGTCTGGCGCCAGGCCAACAAGTACAAGGTGCCGCGCCTGGCGTTCGTCAACAAGATGGACCGCACCGGCGCCAACTTCTTCAAGGTCTACGAGCAGATGAAGGCCCGGCTGAACGCCAACCCGGTCCCCATCGTCGTGCCGATCGGCGCCGAGGAGGGTTTCAAGGGCGTCGTCGACCTGTTCAAGATGAAGGCCATCGTCTGGGACGAGGCCAGCCAGGGCATGAAGTTCGACTACGCGCCGATCCCGGCCGAACTCGAGGCGGAGTGCCGCAAGTGGCGCGAGCAGATGGTCGAGGCGGCCGCCGAGTCGAGCGAGGAGTTGATGAACAAGTACCTCGAGTCGGGTGAGCTGACCGAGGACGAGATCAAGCAGGGTTTGCGCGCGCGCACCATCGCCTGCGAGATCCAGCCGATGCTGTGCGGCACCGCGTTCAAGAACAAGGGCGTGCAGCGCATGCTCGACGCGGTGAT
>NZ_DAOKZA010000104.1:0-4041 GCF_035325925.1 Azohydromonas sp.
CGCTCGCCGTGGCGCGTGACCGGCACCTCGATGCGGCCGTCGTCGAACAGCCGCGCGCGCAGCGCCTCGGCGTCGCGGTGCGGCACCGGTACCGCGACCATCTGCACCCAGTCGTCGTCGCGCGCGATCGGCGCCATCGCGAAACGTTCGCCGAGCGCGCGCGCGGCGTCGAGCGCCAGCGCGTGGCAGCGCCGTCGCACCGCGGGCCAGTCGTGGCGCTGCTGGAACGCGATCGCCGCGCTCACCGCGAGGAACGCCGACAGGTCGCGCGTGCCCTGCCACTGCAGCCGGCGCTCGAGCAGGGTGCGCCCGGCGTAGGCGTCGAAGCCGGTGTGGCCGCCGCTGCCGGCGACGTAGCCCCAGCTGATCACCGGCGCGTCGAGCGTCGCGTGGTGTTCGCGCCGCGCGTGCAGGAAGCCGGCACCCTTGGGCGCGCACAGCCACTTGTGCAGGTTGCCGACGTAGAAGTCGGCGCCGATCGCGCCCAGGTCCAGTGCCAGCTGCCCCGGCGCGTGCGCGCCGTCGATCAGCGTCGGCACGCCGCGTGCGCGCGCCGCGGCGCACAGCGCGGCCACCGGGAACACCAGCGCGGTGGTCGACGTGACGTGGCTCGCGAACACCAGCCGCGTGCGCGGGGTCAGCGCGTCGAGCAGGCGTGCAACGAAGCCGTCGCGGTCGAACGGCAGCGGCACTTCGACGCGCCGATACGTGGCGCCGGCGCGGGCGCACACCCACTGCCAGGTGGCGTCGCAGGCACCGTACTCGTGGTCGGTGGCGAGCACCTCGTCGCCGGGGCGCAGGCCGAGCGAGCGCGCGACCACGTTCACCGCGGTCGTCGAGTTGGGCACGAACACCAGGTCGTCGGTGTCGGCGCCGATCGCCGCGCCGAGCCGCTCGCGCGCCTCGCGCAGCAGCGCCGCCGAGCGCCGGCCGAGGAACTCGACCGGGTTGCGTTCCATCTGCAGCTGCCAGCGCTGCTGCGCCTCGATGACCTCGCGCGGGCAGGCGCCGTACGAGCCGTGGTTGAGGAACACCACGTCGGGGTCGAGCAGGAACAGGTCGCGCACGCGGCCAGTGTAGGCGGCGCTGCGGCGCGGGCCCCGCGGTCAGCGCGGTGCGTCGGCCAGCGTGAAGCCCACGCGCGTGACGCCGTCGCGCGACTCGGCCAGCGTCGAGCCGGCGTGCATGCGCGCGATCGCGGCGACGATCGCCAGCCCCAGCCCGTGGTGCGTCTGGCCGTCGTCGCAGCAGCGCGACGCGTCGGCGCGGTAGAACCGGTCGAACAGCCGCGGCAGCGCCGCCGCGTCGATGCCGACGCCGGCGTTGTGCACGACCACCTGCGCGCGTCCATCGGCTTCGGCGGCGATGCGCACGACGATCGTCGAGCCGCGGTCGGCGTAGCGCACCGCGTTGCCGAGCAGGTTCGACAGCGCCCGCTTGACCAGCGGCTCGTCGACCGCCAGCGTCGCGTCGCCGTCGATGCGCAGCGCGACGCCGGCGTCGTCGAGCGACGCTTCGTGGAACTCGCTGACCTGCTGCGCCAGCGCGGCCAGGCTCACCGGCGGGCCGCGGCGCGCGGTGGCGCCGCGGTCGGCCTGCGACAGGAACAGCATGTCGTTGACCAGCGCCGACAGCCGCTGCATCTCCTCGAGGTTGGACTGCAGCGTCTCGCGCAGCGCCTGCGCCGGGCGGTCGCGCGACAGCGCGAGCTCGGTCTCGCCGATCAGGTTGGCCAGCGGCGTGCGCAGTTCGTGCGCGACGTCGGCGTTGAAGCCCTCGAGCTGCGCGTAGGCGCGCTCGAGGCGGTCCATCAGCGCGTTGAACTGCTCGATCCACGGCAGCAGTTCCTCGCCCGGGTCGCGCAGCGACAGCCGCTGGTCGAGCCGCCCCGGCGAGATCGCGCGCGTCTGCGCCGCGAGGTCGTTGAGCGGGCGCAGCTGGCGGCGCACGTGCCAGTAGCCGCCGGCGGCCACCAGCGCCGCGGCGGCCAGCGTCACGCCGACCAGCAGCAGCGCCCAACGCTGGCCCATGCGCGCGTCGCGCGTGTAGTCGGCCGTGATGCGCGCGCGCAGCAGCCCGCCGGGCAGCTCGGGGGTGGCGATCGTGAACTCGCGCGACGCGGTGTGCCGCGACGCGGCGGGCATCGTGCCGGCGGGGTCGGCGTGCAGCAGCGAGCCGTCGGCGCGCCAGACCTCGAGCCGCGAGTCGCCGCGCATCGACGCCTCGCGGTGCAGCTTGTAGAGCACCGCGGCCTCGCCGCCGTCGCGCGCCTCGAGCGCGAGCACGCTGGCGTACAGCTCGCTGCGGCGCGCAAGGTCCTCGGCGTCGCGCTCGACGATCATCATCTTCACCGACATCCACGCCGCCAGCGACACGCCGCCGAGCACCAGCACGACGAGCAGCGCGAGCTTCTTCGACAGCCGCGCGCCGATCGAGTGGGTGCAGATGACCACCGACGGGTCGCACGCGGGCGTGCCGGGTGCCGCGTGCCGCGGCTCGAGCGCCGGCAGGTGGGTCGCGGTGTTCATGCGTCGCGCTCCTCGAGCACGTAGCCCATGCCGCGCACGGTGTGCAGCAGCTTGGTGTCGAACGGGTCGTCGAGCTTGGCGCGCAGACGGCGCACCGCGACCTCGACGACGTTGGTGTCGGAGTCGAAGTTCATGTCCCAGACCTGCTCGGCCAGCGTGGTGCGCGACAGGATCTGCCCGCGCCGGCGCAGCAGCAGCGTGAGCAGCTTGAACTCCTTGGCCGTCAGGTCGAGCCGCTGCCCGTCGCGCTGCGCCTTGCGTGCGACCAGGTCGAGCTCGAGGTCGCCGAGCGCGAGCGTGGTCGTCGGCTGCGCCTGCTGCTGCGCACCGCGGCGCGCCAGCGCGCCGATGCGCGCCAGCAGCTCGGAGAACGCGAACGGTTTGACCAGGTAGTCGTCGGCACCCTGCTCGAGGCCGCGCACGCGGTCCTCGACCTTGTCGCGCGCGGTGAGCATCAGCACCGGCAGGCGGCGATTGCGCTCGCGGATGGCGGCGAGCACGCCGAAGCCGTCGACACCGGGCAGCATCAGGTCGAGCAGCACCAGGTCGTAGTCGCCGTCGATGGCCAGGCGCCGCCCCTCGATGCCGTCGCGTGCGATGTCGACGACATGGCCGTTCTCGCTCAGCCCCTTGTGCAGGTACTGGGCGAGCTTGACTTCATCTTCGACGACGAGCAGGCGCATGGTGGTGGCTGGACACGCTACGGGGCAGGCGTGCGTGCGCCCGAGGTGGCGCCGCACGCCGCAATGGTCGCAGTTTTCGCGGGCTGAGTGGATTACGAATTTGTCATCTGCGCGTCCGGCAGGCGTGGTTTTGACTGCCGAAGATTCAGTCCGTGGCCGCGACGAAGCGGCCCGCCACCGAAACCCCTCTACGTTCCCAAGGAGCCCGTCATGTCCAAGATCACTTCCGTTGCCGCCGCCGTCCTGATCGCCGCCGCCGCCAGCGCGTCGGCCCAGGAAGCCACCTACGAACTGCCGCAGCCCGCGACGAGCGCGACGACCCGCGCCGCGGTGGCCGACGCGCTGCGCGAGGCGCGCGCCCAAGGCACGCTGCAGGCGACCGAGTACGACCGCCATGCCTGGAGCGACGTCGCGTCGACGCGCACCCGCGCCGAAGTGCGCGCCGAGGCGCGCGCGGCCGCCGAGCGCGGTGAACTGCAGGCGCTGATCGCCGAGCCGATGGGCTTCGACGGCCCCGTGATCCGCCACGACGCCCGCGGCGACGCGACGGCGCAACTGGCCACCACCCGCTCGTGACGGCGCGGCGGGCGGGCGACGCCGCGCGCGTCGCCCGTGCCCCGCACCGGGCGGCGTGGCGCCGATCCCCCACGACCCGTCGAGGCGGCGCGGCCCGCCCGGGCTAGCATCGCGGCATCGCCGCAAGCGCAGCGCCCGATGGCCGCCTCCAGCCTGCTCGCCCTCATCGACGACATCGCGTCGCTGCTCGACGACGTGTCGGTGATGACCAAGGTCGCGGCGAAGAAGACCGCCGGCGTGCTCGGCGACGACCT
>NZ_DAOKZA010000105.1:0-3722 GCF_035325925.1 Azohydromonas sp.
CGCGAGGTCGGCTCGAGCCCCCACGCGCGGTCGAGCAGGTCCTCCTCGGACTCGTCCATCTCGCCGAGCGATGCGAAGCCTTCGCGCACGACGACGTGGCAGGTGGTGCAGGCGCAGCTCATCTCGCAGGCGTGCTCGATCGCGATGCCGTTGTCGAGCAACGCCTCGCACACCGAGGTGCCGGCCGGCGCCTCGATCACGTCGCCCTCGGGGCAGTATTCCTCGTGCGGGAGGACCTTGACTCTCGGCATTCAGACGTCCTCGATCTTGCGGCCGGCCAGCGCGGCGCGGATGCCGCGGTTCATGCGCATCGCGGCGAACGCCTCGGTGCCATGGGCGAGCGACTCGACCGCCGCGTCGATCGAGCGGTGGTCCTCGCTCGCGGCGACGGCCAGCGTGCGCGCGACCAGCGCGTCGATGTCGGCGCGTTCACCGTCGGTGAGCAGGTCGCCGTCGGCGGCCAGCGCCGAACGCGTGGCCAGCACCATGCGCTCGGCCTCGACGCGCGCCTCGCGCAGCGCGCGTGCCGCCACGTCCTCGTCGGCGCGCGCGAAGCCGTCGGCGAGCATGCGCGCGATCTCGTCGTCGCCGAGCCCGTAACTCGGCTTGACCGCGACCTTGGCCTCGACGCCCGAGGTCAGCTCGCGCGCCGACACCTGCAGCAGCCCGTCGGCGTCGACCTCGAAGGTCACGCGGATGCGCGCCGCGCCGGCGGCCATCGGCGGGATGCCGCGCAGCTCGAAGCGCGCCAGCGACCTGCAGTCGGCGACCAGCTCACGCTCGCCCTGCACGACGTGGATCGCCATCGCCGTCTGGCCGTCCTTGAACGTCGTGAAATCCTGCGCCTTGGCCACGGGAATCGTGCTGTTGCGCTCGACGATGCGCTCGACCAGCCCGCCCATCGTCTCGATGCCCAGCGACAGCGGGATCACGTCGAGCAGCAGGATCTCGCCGTCGGGCGCGTTGCCGGCGAGCTGGTTGGCCTGGATCGCGGCGCCGATCGCGACCACTTCGTCGGGGTTCAGGTCGACCAGCGGCTCGCGGCCGAAGAACTCGCCCACAGCCAACCGCACCTGCGGCATGCGCGTCGCGCCGCCGACCAGCACCACGCCCTGCACCTCGTCGCGTGGCAAACGTGCGTCGCGCAGCACGCGTCGCACCGCGGTCAGCGTGCGCTCGAGCAGCGGGCGGGTCGCGGCCTCGAACTGCGCGCGTGTGACCTCGACGTCGAGCGGCGCGCCGCCGAGCGTGCAGCGCAGCCGCGCCGCCTCCGCGCTGGACAGCGCCTCCTTCGCCGCGCGTGCGGCCACCAGCACCGAACGCTTGTCCTTCGCGCTCGCCGCCGTGCGCCCGGCCCGCGCGAGCGTCCAGGCGGCCAGCGCGGCGTCGAAGTCGTCGCCACCCAGCGCCGCGTCGCCGCCGGTGGCGACCACCTCGAACACGCCGCGCGTCAGGCGCAGCAGCGACACGTCGAAGGTGCCGCCGCCGAGGTCGAACACCGCATAAAGGCCCTCGCTGCCGTTGTCCAGCCCGTAGGCCACCGCCGCCGCGGTCGGCTCGTTGATCAGGCGCAGCACGTTCAGCCCGGCGAGCTTCGCGGCGTCCTTGGTCGCCTGGCGCTGTGCGTCGTCGAAGTACGCCGGCACGGTGATCACGGCACCGAACAGCTCGCTGTCGAAGGTGTCCTCGGCGCGCTGGCGCAGCGCGGCCAGGATCTCGGCCGACACCTCGACCGGCGTCTTCACGCCGTCGCGCGTGTCGATCGCGAGCATGCCCGGGCGGTCGACGAAGTGGTACGGCAGCCGGCCATGGTCGCCGATGTCGGCCAGCCGTCGGCCCATGAAACGCTTGACCGAAACGACGGTGTGCTCGGGATCGTCGGCCTGCGCGGCCAGCGCGTCGTGGCCGATCGCGCGGCGGCCGCCTTCGAGGTAGCGCACCGCCGACGGCAGGATCAGGCGGCCCTCGCCGTCGGGCAGGCACTCGGCGACGCCGTGGCGCACCGCGGCGACCAGCGAGTGCGTGGTGCCCAGGTCGATGCCCACGGCGATGCGCCGCTGGTGCGGGTCGGGGGCCTGCCCGGGCTCGGAGATCTGCAGCAGCGCCATGTGCCTATTGTCCCAGCGCCTCCAGGCGCCGGCCGATGTCGTCACGAAAGCGCGCGACGAACATGAGGGCTCTGACGGTGCGCGCCGCGGCGGCCATGTCGCCCTGCCCGTCGATCTGCTCGGCCAGGCGGGCGAGCATCTCGCGCTGCGCGCGCTCGACCTGCGCGTCGATCGTCTCGACCGCGGTCACGTCCCGCGCTTCGTCGAGCGCCTCGCGCCAGTCCATCTGCTGCATCAGGAAGTCCGCCGGCATCGCGGTGTTGTCGTGCAGACCCACCGGCACGCCGCGCAGCTCGCACAGGTAGGCGGCGCGCTGCAGCGGGTCGCGCAGCCGGCGATGCGCTTCGTTGACGCGCACCGCCCACTGCATCGCCAGGCGCTTCGCCGCCGCGCCGTCGGCGGCGAAGCGGTCGGGGTGCACCTGAGCCTGCAGCGCTCGCCAATGGTCGTCGAGCTCGCCGCGGTCGAGCGCGAAGCGCTGCGGCAGCGAGAACAGCGTGAAGTCGTCGTCGCCGAGCTTCATCGCCGCTGGCGGCCGTCGTACAGGCGCTTGTGCAGGAACACGCTCAGCCCGTTGTCGGGGTAGCCGCCGAACGCGCCGCGGCGCGTGTAGCCGGCACGCTCGTACAGACGCAGCGCCTCGTGCTGGTCGCGCCCGGTCTCGAGCAGCGCCAGTGCGATGCCGTCGTCGCGCAGACCGGCTTCGATCGCCGCGAGCAGGTGCGCGCCGATGCGCCGGCCGCGATGCGCCGGATCGACCATCATGCGTTTGACCTCGCCGTAGGCGACACCGTCGGTGGCCGGCTCGCCGGGCATGCGTCGCGCCGCGCCGCAACCGACCGCCGCACCGTCGATGCGCGCAACGAAGAAGCGCACCGCCGGCGCGAGCAACTCGTCGACCGACAGGATGTGGTTGTCCTCGGGCGCGTACAGGCTCGCAAGGTAGGCGTCCAGGCGCGCGAGCAGCGCGACCACGTCGGGCCCGTCGGGGCGTTCGGCGGCGATCACGAAGTCGGCGGGCATCACGCACGGCGGCGGGCGCGGCCGCGCGCCGCGCCCGCCGGGATCGCGATCGTCATACGCGGAACGACTCGCCGCAGCCGCAGCGGTCCTTCTCGCGCGGGTTGTGGAACTTGAAACCCTCGTTGAGCCCTTCGCGCACGAAGTCGAGCTCGGTGCCGTCGATGTAGGGCAGGCTCTTCGGGTCGACCAGCACCTTGACGCCGTGGCCCTCGAACACGTGGTCCTCGGCCGCGACCTCGTCGGCGTACTCGAGCTTGTAGGCCAGGCCCGAGCAGCCGGTGGTCTTCACGCCCAGGCGCACGCCCACCCCCTTGCCCCGCCGCGCGAGGTAGCGCGTGACGTGGCGCGCCGCGGCTTCGGTCAGCGTGACCGCCATGGTGCTCAGTGCGAGGCCGGCGACGTGGCGCCGTGCTTGGTGCGGTAGTCCTCGACCGCGGCCTTGATCGCGTCCTCGGCGAGGATCGAGCAGTGGATCTTCACCGGCGGCAGCGCGAGTTCCTCGGCGATCTGCGTGTTCTTGATCGTCATCGCCTCGTCGAGCGACTTGCCCTTGACCCACTCGGTGACCAGCGACGACGACGCGATCGCCGA
>NZ_DAOKZA010000106.1:0-3181 GCF_035325925.1 Azohydromonas sp.
TCGCGGTGACGGCGATGGACCCGAGGCTCGAACTGATCGGCATCAGCAAGCAGTACCCGGCGGTCAGGGCCAACGACCGCGTGCACCTGCGCGTCGCGCCGGGCGAGATCCACGCCGTGCTCGGCGAGAACGGCGCCGGCAAGTCGACGCTGATGAAGATCGTCTACGGTGCGGTGCGTCCCGACGAGGGCGAGGTGCGCTTCAACGGCCGGCCGGTGGCCATCGCCAGCCCGACGCAGGCGCGCGCGCTGGGCATCAGCATGGTCTACCAGCACTTCTCGCTGTTCGACACGCTGACCGCCGCCGAGAACGTCTGGCTGGGACTCGACAAGGCGATGTCCCTGGCCGAGGTGACGCGCCGCATCGACGCCGTCGCGCGCGACTACGGGCTCGAGGTGCACCCGCTGCGCCCGGTGCACACGCTGTCGGTCGGCGAGCGCCAGCGCGTCGAGATCGTGCGTGCGCTGCTCACCGAGCCGCAGCTGCTGATCCTCGACGAGCCGACCTCGGTGCTGACGCCGCAGGCGGTCGACAAGCTGTTCGTCACGCTGCGCCAGCTCGCGCAGCGCGGCTGCAGCATCCTGTACATCAGCCACAAGCTCGACGAGATCCGCGCGCTGTGCCACCGTTGCACCGTGCTGCGCGGCGGCCGGGTCACCGGCGAGGTCGATCCGCGGCAGCAGAGCAACGCCAGCCTGAGCCGGCTGATGATCGGCGCCGAGCCGCCGAGTCTCGAGCACCGCGCCGGCGCCGCCGGCGCACCGGTGCTGCAGGTGAGCGCCCTGACGCTGCCGCGCGCCGACCAGTTCGCGGTCGAACTGCACGGCATCGCGTTCGAGGTGTGCGCCGGCGAGATCGTCGGCGTCGCCGGCGTGTCGGGCAACGGCCAGCAGGAACTGATGGCCGCGCTGTCGGGCGAGGACCGGCGCGCGCCCGCCGGCTCGGTCAAGCTGGTCGGGCGCGACATCGCGCACGCCGGCCCGCGCGCCCGCCGTCGGCTCGGGCTGCACTTCGTGCCCGAGGAGCGCCTGGGGCGCGGCGCGGTGCCGACGATGTCGCTGGCGCAGAACACGCTGCTCACGCGCACCGAGGCGGTGGGCCGCGCGGGCTGGATCCGCACCGCCGAGGTGCGGCGGCTGGCCGAGCACCTGATCGCGCGCTTCAACGTCAAGGCCGGCGGCGCCGGCGCGGCGGCGAAGAGCCTGTCGGGTGGCAACCTGCAGAAGTTCATCGTCGGCCGCGAGATCGACGCGCGACCGACCTGCCTGATCGTCTCGCAGCCGACCTGGGGCGTCGACGTCGGCGCGGCGGCGCAGATCCGGCAGGCCATGCTCGCGCTGCGCGACGCCGGCTGCGCGTTGCTCGTCGTCAGCGAGGAGCTCGACGAGCTGTTCGAGATCAGCGACCGGCTGATCGTCATCGCGCAGGGCCGCGTGTCGCCTGCGGTGCCGGTGCGCGACGCGACGATCGAGACGATCGGTGCGTGGATGAGCGGGCTGTGGCCCGGCGGCCCGAGACGTGCCGCCGGCGAGGACCTCGCCGCTGCGGAGGCCGCGCATGCTTAAGCTGGAGCCGCGTGCCGAGCCCTCGCGCACGATGGCGCTGGCGTCGCCGCTGATCGCGCTGGCGCTGACCACGCTGCTGGCCGCCGCGCTGTTCGCGCTGCTCGGCAAGGACCCGCTGGCCAGCCTGCGCGTGTACCTCGTCGAGCCGCTGAACGGCTGGCGCGCGGTCAGCGAGGTCGCGCTGAAGGCCACGCCGCTGATCCTGTGCGCGCTCGGGCTCGCGGTGTGCTTTCGCAGCAACGTGTGGAACATCGGCGCCGAAGGGCAGTTCCTGCTCGGTGCGATCGCCGGCGGCGGCGTCGCACTGTGGCTGCACCAGCAGGGTGTCACCGGGGCGCGCGGCGTCTACGCGCCGCTGGTGCTGGCGGCCGGCGTGGTCGGCGGCGCCGCCTGGGCGGCGCTGACCGCGGCGCTGCGCGACCGCTTCAACGCCAACGAGATCCTGGTCAGCCTGATGCTCGTGTACGTCGCGCAGCAGCTGCTCAACTACCTGGTGTTCGGGCCCTGGAAGGACCCGAAAGGGTTCAACTTCCCGCAGACGCCGACCTTCGACGCGTCGACCTGGCTGCCGCCGCTGGCGGCCGGCTATCGCGCGCATGTCGGCGTGCTCGTCGCGCTGGCCGCGGCGGCGGCGTTCTCGGTGTTCATGTTCCGCTCGTGGCGCGGCTTCGAGCTGCAGGTCGGCGGGCTGGCGCCGGCGGCGGCGCGCTACGCCGGCTTCTCGTCGCGCGCGGCGCTGTGGACGGCACTGCTGCTGTCGGGCGCGATGGCGGGGCTCGCCGGCGCGATGGAGGTCGCCGGCCCGCTGCGCCAGCTCACGCCGCACGTGTCGACCGGCTACGGCTTCACCGCGATCATCGTCGCCTTCGTCGGCCGGCTGCACCCGGCGGGCATCGTGTTCTCGGGCGTGCTGCTGTCGATGATGCTGATCGGCGGCGAACTCGGCCAGTCGCGCCTGGGGCTGCCGAACGCGCTGTCGGGCGTGTTCCAGGGCTTGCTGCTGTTCCTGCTGCTGGCCTGCGACACGCTGATCCACCACCGCGTGCGCTGGGTCGGCGCCGCGCGCAGGGCCGCGGCATGAACGAGATCGCGACGCTGATCGCCGCGACGATCGCCTCGGGCACGCCGCTGGCGCTGGCCAGTCTCGGGCTGCTGCTCAACGAACGCGCGGGCGTGCTGAACCTGGGCGCCGAGGGGATGATGCTGGTCGCCGCGGTGGCCGGCTTCGCGGTCGCACTGGGCACCGGCAGCGACTCGCTGGCGTTCGGCGCCGGCGCGCTCGCCGGTGCCGCGATGGCGCTGGGCTTCGGCGTGCTGGCGATCGGGTTCAACACCAACCAGTACGCCACCGGGCTGGCGCTGAGCCTGTTCGGCGCCGGCTTCTCGGCCTTCGTCGGCAAGGACTACGTCGGCAAGACGCTGGGACAGCGCGAGGCCTTCGAGGTGCCGTGGCTGGCCGACATCCCGTTCCTCGGTGCGGCGCTGTTCCGCCAGCACCCGATGGCCTACGTCGCGATCGTGCTGGTGGTGGCCGTGGCCTGGTTCCTCTACCGCAGCCGCGCCGGGCTGGTGCTGCGCGCGGTCGGCGAGTCGCCCGAGTCGGCGCACGCGCTGGG
>NZ_DAOKZA010000107.1:0-3159 GCF_035325925.1 Azohydromonas sp.
CTCGAACTCGCACAGCTTTCGCCACTACCCCCTCAAGATAGCGTGTCTACCAATTCCACCACGTCGGCCAGGACGGTCTTCGCGTCTGAGTCGCATGAGGAGGGGCTCGTCAGACAGCCGCGCATTCTAAGCGCAAAAGCACGCCGCCCCGAGGGTCAACCCGTAGCCGGATCGCCCCCGCTTGCGCTCGATCAGTTGGCCGGGATCGCCGCCGACCCCGCCGCCGCGGGCGATGCCGGCACCGGCGCCGGCGGCGCGATCGCCCCGGGGATCTGCGCCGGCGCCGCGGGCTCGCTGGCGGCCGGTGCGGCGCGCTCGAGCACGCTCGAGCCCTGCGCCTCGGCGGGGGCCAGCGCGCGCGTGTTGCTCATGTAGGCCAGCGCCAGCGTGCACACGAAGAACACGCTGGCGAGCACCGCCGTCGATCGCGACAGGAAGTTCGCGCTGCCGCTGGCGCCGAACAGGCTGCCGGCCGAGCCGCTGCCGAACGACGCACCCATGTCGGCGCCCTTGCCGTGCTGCACCAGCACCAGGCCGATCATCGCCAGCGCCGAGACGAGCTGGATCACCAGCACGATGTTCATCCAGATCTGCATGATGGGTGTTCTCTTCCCTGGTCTTGTCGTCGATGTCAGGTGGCGTCGGCGGCGCGGCAGATGGCGACGAAGTCCGCCGCCTTCAACGACGCGCCGCCGATCAGGCCGCCGTCGATGTCGGCCTGCGCGAACAGCTCGCGCGCGTTGTCGGGCTTGACGCTGCCGCCGTAGAGGATCCTCATGCCCGGCGCGTGCGGCGTGGCCGCCTGCAGCTGCGCGCGCAGCAGCGCGTGCACCTGCTGCGCCTGCGCCGGCGTCGCGGTGCGGCCGGTGCCGATGGCCCACACCGGCTCGTAGGCGACGACCATCTCGCTGGCACAGTGCGCCAGCGTGTGGATCACGGCCGACAGCTGGCGCTTGACCACCGCCTCGGTCTCGCCCGCCTCGCGCTGCGCCAACGTTTCGCCGACGCACACGATCGGCGTGACGCCGCGCGCCAGCGCCGCCTTGGCCTTATCGGCCACCAGCGGGTCGCCCTCGGCGTGGTAGGCGCGGCGCTCCGAGTGGCCGACGATGACGTAGCGGCAGCCGAACTCGTGCAGCATGCCGGCCGAGACCTCGCCGGTGTAGGCACCCTGCTCGTGCGCCGAGCAGTCCTGCGCGCCCCAGCGCAGGTCGCTGCCGGCCAGCGCCACCGCGGTCTCGGCCAGGTACGGGAACGGCACGCACACCGCGACGTCGCAGCCGAACGGCCTCGCGCCGACGATGCCCTCGAGCAGCTCGGCGTTGCCCTTGCGGCTGCCGTGCATCTTCCAGTTGCCCACCACGAGCTTGCGTCGCGTGTTCATCGCAGCGTCGTCCTCACCAGGTCAGCACGATCTTGCCCACGTGCGCGCCCGACTCCATCAGCGCGTGCGCCGCAGCCGCCTCGGCGGCGGGGAACACGCGATGGATCACCGGCTTCACGCGCCCGGTCTCGAGCAGCGGCCACACGCGTTCGCGCAGCGCCCGCGCGAGCCGCGCCTTGTACGCGAGCGGGCGCGCGCGCAGCGTCGAGCCGGTGATCGCCAGGCGCTTGCGCAGCACCAGCCCGGCATCGAAGCTCGACGTGGTGCCGCCCTGCACCGCGATGATCGCCAGCCGCCCGTCGTCGGCCAGGCACCGCACCTCGCGCGCGACGTAGTCGCCGGCGACCATGTCGAGCACGACGTCGACGCCGTGTGCGCCGGTCAGCCGCCCGACCTCGGCGACGAAGTCGTGCGTGCGGTAGTTGATCGCATGGTCGGCACCGAGCCGCAGGCACGCGGCGCACTTGTCGTCGCTGCCCGCGGTGACGATCACCTTCGAGCCCAGCGCCCTGGCCAGCTGGATCGCCGTCACGCCGATCCCGCTCGATCCGCCTTGCACCAGCAGCGTCTCGCCGGGCTGCAGCCGCGCGATCTCGAACACGTTCTGCCAGACGGTGAAGAACGTCTCCGGCAGCGCCGCCGCCTCGACGTCCGACAGCCCCGCGGGTACCGGCAGGCACTGGCCGATCGGCGCGGTGCACAGCTCGGCATAGCCGCCACCGGCGACCAGCGCGCACACGCGGTCGCCGATCGCGAGGCCGGCGGTGGCCAGCTCGGCGGGGTCGCCGCCCGCCACCGTGCCGGCGACCTCGAGCCCGGGCAGGTCCGACGCGCCCGGCGGCGGCGGGTACGCTCCCTTGCGCTGCAGCACGTCGGGGCGATTGACGCCCGAGGCACGCACCGCGATCAGCACCTCGCCGGCGCCCGGCACCGGCGCCGGCCGCTCGACCGGGCGCAGCACCTCGGGGCCGCCCGGGGCGGTGATCTCGATGGCGTTCATCGCCGGCGCCGCCCCTGCCGCGTCACTCGTCGCGAGCCGGCGGCTCGTCGCCCGCCGGCGCGGCGTCGACCGCCGGCTCGCGCTCGGCGCGCTCGCCGCGCTCGGGACGATCACCGCGGTCGCGGCGCGGGCCGCGGTCACCACGACCACCACGGTCGTCGCGGTCGCGGCGCGGGCGCTCCTCCTCGACCCAGCCCTCGGGCTTGTCGAGCAGTGCCTTCATCGACAGCTTGATGCGCCCCTTGTCGTCGGTCTCGAGCACCTTGACCTTGACGACCTGGCCTTCCTTGAGGAAGTCGCTGACCTGCTCGACGCGCTGGTGCGCGATCTGGCTGATGTGCAGCAGGCCGTCCTTGCCCGGCAGGATGTTGACCAGCGCACCGAAGTCGAGCAGCTTCGTGATCGGGCCTTCGTACACCTTGCCGACCTCGGCCTCGGCGGTGATCTCGGTGATGCGCCGGATCGCGTGCTGCGCCTTGTCGCCGTCGGTGCTGGCGATGGTGATCGTGCCGTCCTCGCCGATGTCGATCGTCGTGCCGGTCTCCTCGGTCAGCGCGCGGATCGTCGCGCCGCCCTTGCCGATCACGTCGCGGATCTTCTCCGGGTTGATCTTCATCGTGTACAGGCGCGGCGCGAACGGGCTGAGCTCCTCCTTGGCGCCGCCCACCGCCTCGACCATGCGGCCCAGAATGTGCATGCGAGCTTCCTTGGCCTGCGCCAGCGCGACCTGCATGATCTCCTTGGTGATGCCCTGGATCTTGATGTCCATCTGCAG
>NZ_DAOKZA010000108.1:0-2985 GCF_035325925.1 Azohydromonas sp.
TGACCAGCGTGCCGCTGGCGCACGTGGCCGGCCACAACCGGCGCGTGCCGCTCGATCACCCGCTGCTGACCTGCGCGCGGCAGATCGGCGTGTCGCTGGGCGAGGGCTAGCGGCCGCCCGCCCAGGGCCGTCGTCGCGCGTGCCGGCGTGCGCGCGCGGCTCAGTGGTCGAGGCTGGGCGACTTCCAGCCCGGGTGTTCGAAGTGCTTGCCGTACTGCGTGAGCGCGTGCACGACCTTGACGACGCCGGCGCTGCGCCGGGCCTTCGCGTTCTTGCCCTGCAGCGTCTCGTTGCCTTCGATCATTTCGGCCAGGATCACGTGCAGCACCTCGTCGGCCGCCGGCTCGAGCTTGCAGTGGCTCACGATGCCGGCGATCTGCGCGTCGATCTCGCTGCCGAGCGCGGCGTACTGCGCGGTGCCGAGCTGGCCCCGGTGCACCGCCGGCAGGCGCGCTTCGACCGCGTCGCGGATGCGGGTCATGCCCTGGCGCAGCGGCTCGTCGCTGGCCCACTTCTTGCCGGCGTTGAGCTTGAGCACCGGCGCCTGCGCGCCGGGCGCGTGCTCGTGGGCATGCCCCTGCGCCGCGTACGCGCCGGCGCCGAAGGTCAGCGCGGCGGTGGCGAGCAGGATCGCGCCCGAGGTCAGGAAGGTCTTGCGTTGCATGGCTTCAGCTCCATTGGTGGAAGTCTCGGGTTCGGGCCGACCCGCCCTTTGCGCGTCGCGGCACCCGCCCCTGCCGATTGAAACGAAGCAGTACGCAGAATGTTCCTTCTGCGTGCACGACAGACAGGCGCGGGGGCGGGGCACAGGCCGCGACGGTGGCAGCCCGGCGCTGGCGCACGCTCAGTCGCGATGGAGTTGCTCGAAGCCGGAGGCGCCCACCGGCTGCGCGAGCAGAATCTGCGCGAGCCGGTCACGCTGGCCGGCGTCGAGCATCTCGCGCTCGCGCAACAGCTGGCGGATGACCAGGCGCTGCTGCTCGTCCTGCAGCCGCGCGATAGCGGCGCGTTCGGCCTCGATCGTCGCCGCGTCCGGTGCCGGTGCGAAGATCTCGCGGACGAGCCTTTCGCGGCGCGTTCCGATCTCGGCGGCCCCCGCGGCGAGCGACTCGAGGAACACCTGCTCCGCCTCGTGCCAGCGCCGCAGCTGCTCGTCGTCGAGCGCCAGCTGCTGCGGCAGCGACGTGGCCGGCGGCCCCGCGCCGAGCAGCGGCGCGAGCCCGCCCGGCCCGGCCATGCGGTACGCGACCGCGCCGAGCACCCCGAGGTTGAGCATCACCGACAACGCCAGCGCCACGCGCAGGGTCGAGAGCTTCATCGCCCGCCTCCCTGGCCGGTGCAGGCGTCGAGGCCGATGCACAGGCCGCCGGGCGCGATCGGGTCGAACACCGTCATCGCGACCACACGCGGCGCCAGCGCCGCACCGGCGCCCGCGGTCAGGAACGCGCCGAACGTCACGCCCAGCGACAAGGCAGCGACCATGCCGGCGCCCAGCGGCAGCCAGGCCAGCCCGGGGCGCCTGCGATGCGGTGCCCGCGCGACACCCGGACGCTGCGCCAGGCGCCCGTCGATGACGCCGGCCAGGTCGACGCCGAGCGCCTCGGCGGGCAGCGATCGCAGGTCCGCGCGCAGGGTGCGCAGGTCGGCATGCGTCGCGGCGCACACCGGGCAGGCGGCGACATGCGCTTCGATGGCGCGGCGCTCGCCGGCGGCGAGCTGGTCGTCGAGCCAGGCCGACAGTTCGACGATGCGTGGGCATGTTTCATTCATCTCCAGGCTCCCCGGTCAGGTGGCGGTGCGCGGCGATCAGCGCGGCGCGCGCGCGGGCGAGGCGCGACTTCACCGTGCCCTCCGCGACGTCGAGCACCGCGGCGATCTCGGCGTACGACAGGTCCTCGATCTCGCGCAGCAGCAGCACCTCGCGATGCTCGGCAGGCAGCTGCGCGAGCGCCCGGTCCAGCAGCGCGAGGCGCCGCGACGTGGCGAGCCGCTGCTCGGGCGTCGGCGCCGCGTCGGCCAGCGTCAGCGCCTGGTCGACGGGGACGAACTCGACGAGCCGGCGGCGACGCAGCTGGTCCAGCGCCGCGTTGCGGGCGATCTGCAGCAGCCAGGTGCCGAACTGCGCCTGCGGCCGCCACGCGGGCAGCGCCTCGTAGGCCTTCATGAACGTGTCCTGCGTCAGGTCCATGGCTTCGTCTCGCGAATCCAGCATCCGGCGCAGGAAGCGGAAGACGCGGTCCTGGTGTCGCCGGACCAGCACGGCGAAGGCGCCACGGTCGCCCTGCCGGGCGAGCGCGGCCAGTCCGCCGTCGTCCGGCGCCGTCAGTTCCGACTCCCTCGCCACGCGCTGCTCCGACAACCGTTTCAACGAACGAGGGCGGCAAAGGTTCCATGCCCTCGGCGCCCACCGGCGTTCACGGCCGACCGGCGCGGCGGCCCCGGCGGCCTCGCCGCGCGCCCGCGACCCGGCAATCAGCCGCGCAACGCCGCGCGTGCCGCGTCCAGCGTCGCCGCGATGTCGTCGTCGCCGTGCGCGGCGCTGACGAAACCGGCCTCGTAAAGCGCCGGCGCCAGGTACACGCCGCGCTCGAGCATCGCATGGAAGAAGCGGTTGAAGCGCTCCTTGTCGGTGGCCATGACGGCGCCGTAGTGCTGCGGCAGCTCGGGCGCGAAGAACAAGCCGAACATGCCGCCCTCGCTGTCGCCGCACATCGGCACGCCGGCGTCGCGCGCGGCGGCGAGCAGCCCTTCGACGAACGAGCTCGTCTTCGCCGCCAGCGCGTCGAAGAAGCCGGGCTTGGTGATCTCGCGCAGCGTCGCCAGCCCGCAGGCGGTGGCCACCGGGTTGCCGCTCAGGGTGCCGGCCTGGTACACCGGGCCCAGCGGCGCGAGCTGCTCCATGATGCGGCGCGGCCCGCCGAAGGCGGCCAGCGGCATGCCGCCGCCGATGACCTTGCCGAACACGCTCAGGTCGGGCGCGAAGCC
>NZ_DAOKZA010000109.1:0-2589 GCF_035325925.1 Azohydromonas sp.
GCGAAGCGGTTGCCTTCCTTGATCAGGCCCATCGCGATGCCGGCGACGTGCGCCTTCATGGGCACGCCGGCGTCCATCAGCGCCAAGCAGCCGCCGCACACCGAGGCCATCGACGACGAACCGTTGCTCTCGGTGATCTCGCTGACCACGCGCATCACGTACGGGAAGTCGTCGCGGTCGGGCAGGCACGCGATCAGCGCGCGCTTGGCCAGCCGTCCGTGCCCGACCTCGCGACGTTTGGGCGTACCGACACGCCCGGTCTCGCCGGTGGCGAACGGCGGCATGTTGTAGTGCAGCAGGAAGCGGTCCTGGTACTCGCCGGCCAGCGCGTCGATCTTCTGCGCGTCCTGCTCGGTGCCCAGCGTGGCCACCACCAGCGCCTGCGTCTCGCCGCGCGTGAACAGCGCCGAGCCGTGGGTGCGCGGCAGGATGCCGGTGCGGATCTCGATCGGGCGCACGGTGCGCGTGTCGCGCCCGTCGATGCGCGGCTCGCCGGCGAGGATCTGGCCGCGCACGATGCGCGCCTCGATGTCGAACAACATCGCTTCGACCTTGACGGTGTCGAAGGCCACGCCTTCCTCGGTGAGCGCCCCGATCACGAAGGCGTAGGCCTCGCGGCAGGCCTGTGTGCGCGCCTGCTTGCTGCGGATCTGGTACGCGGCGCGCAGCCTGTCCTCGCCCAGCGCCGTGACCTTGGCGATGAAGGCCTCGTCCTTGGCCGGCGGGCTCCACAGCCCGGCGGCCTGCCACTCGGGCTTGCCGGCCTCGCGCACCAGCTCGTGGATCGCGTCGATCGCGACCCTGCCCTGCTCGTGGCCGTACACGACGGCGCCGAGCATCACCTCTTCGCTGAGCTGGTCGGCCTCGGACTCGACCATCAGCACGGCCGCCTCGGTGCCGGCGACCACCAGGTCGAGCTGGCTCGACGCGAGCTGCCCCTTGCCCGGGTTCAGCACGTACTCGCCGTTGACGTAGCCCACCCGTGCGGCGCCGATCGGCCCGTTGAACGGGATGCCCGACACGCTCAACGCGGCGCTGGTGGCGATCATCGCGGCGATGTCGGCCTGCACCTCGGGGTTCAGGCTGAGCACGTGGATGACGACCTGCACCTCGTTGAAGAAGCCCTCGGGGAACAGCGGGCGGATCGGGCGGTCGATCAGGCGCGACGTCAGCGTCTCGAGCTCGCTCGGGCGGCCCTCGCGCTTGAAGAAGCTGCCCGGGATGCGGCCGGCGGCGTAGGTCTTCTCGATGTAGTCGACGGTCAGCGGGAAGAAGTCCTGGCCCGGCTTGGCGTGCTTGGCGGCGACGACGGTGGCGAGCACGACGGTGTCGTCGATGTCGACGAGCACGGCGCCCGAGGCCTGGCGCGCGACCTCGCCGGTTTCCATGCGCACGGTGTGCGCGCCCCACTGGAAGGTCTTGGTGACTTTGTTGAACAGGCTCATGCGGAGTCTCCGGAGTTGGTGGCGTCACGCTTGCGGCGGTGCGCGGTACCGGGAGCGCCGGCCTCGAGGCGGGATGCCATTCCAGCGACGCGGCAAGCCGCGACGGTGGAATGACACAGCAGCGCCTGGCGGGGCTGGCTCCAAATGACGGGAGCCTGTGCTGCGGGGGCAGACAGGCTCCGGCGTGTCATCGCGGGCCTACTTGCGCAGACCGAGCTTGCCGATCAGCGCAACGTAGCGGTCGGCGTCCTTGCTCTTCAGGTACGCCAGCAGGCGCTTGCGCTGGTTGACCAGCTTGAGCAGGCCGCGCCGGCCGTGGTGGTCCTTGGCGTGGGTCTTGAAGTGCGGCGTCAGTTCGTTGATGCGCGCGGTCAGCAGCGCGACCTGCACCTCGGGCGAACCCGTGTCGTTGGCGCTGCGTCCGTTGGCCTTGACGATCTCGGCCTTGTCGATATTGGCGACTGCCATCGTGGATCCTTGCGATTTCCTCGGTCGGAAAGCCACGTCAGCGCGCGTTGCGGCGCCCTGCAGCGGTTTCCGGATTTCAACTTGCGGTCGCGGGTGAAACCGACCCGCGCCGTGCTCGACACGCCCGGTGGCCCGAAGCGCGACCGTGGATTATAGGCGCAACGCCCCGGCCAGCCGCTGCACCCCGTCGCGCAGGCGCTGCGGGTCGCGCGACGCGAAGCACCAGCGCAGCCAGCCCTCGCCCTCGGCGCCGAAGGCCGCGCCGGGCGCCAGCCCCAGGCCGTGGTCGACGACCAGCCGCTTGGCGAACGCCAGCGAGTCGTCCTGCCCGTCGAAGCGGAAGAACGCGTACATCCCGCCCGGCGGCGTGGCGACGCGCACGCCCGGCAGCGCCGCCAGCGCGCCGACCAGCTGGTCACGCCGCGCACGCAGCCGCTGCACCAGCGCGGGCACGAACTCGTCGGCGATGGCCAGCGCCGCGAGCCCGCCGCGCTGCACGAACACCGGCGCGCACGAGCTGTTGAACTCGATCAGCTTGCCCAGCGTGTCGGTCACGCCGGGCGGCGCAACCAGCCAGCCCAGGCGCCAGCCGGTCATCAGAAAGCTCTTCGAGAAACTGTGCGCGACCAGCAGCCGGTCGTCGGGGTCGGCTTGGTCGAGGAAACTCGGCGCCGCG
>NZ_DAOKZA010000110.1:0-2219 GCF_035325925.1 Azohydromonas sp.
CTGGCGCTGACCACCTTCGCCACCTGGCGGCCGGCGCGCGTGCTGCTGGGCGCGTACCTGTTCGGCGGCGTGACGATGCTGCAGTTCTCGCTGCAGGGCATGGGCGTGCAGGTGGCCAGCCAGCTGCTGGCGATGCTGCCGTACCTGGCCACGATCGTGGTGCTCGCGCTGATCAGCCGCAACCCGCTGTGGATCCGCATCAACATGCCCGCGTCGCTCGGCAAGCCGTTCCACCCGGGCACATAATTCGCCGCTTCCGGCGCCTGCAGCGCGTCGAACCTCACCAGGAGAGCGATTCCATGACCGATCTGTCCAAGCGAGCCCTGATCCGGCTGGCCGGCGCCGCCGGCGTCGTCGCCACCGCCGTGCTGGTGGGTTGCGGCAAGAAGGAGGAGGCGCCTGCGCCGGCGCCCGCCCCGGCGCCGCAGGCCGAGGCGCCGAAGCCCGAGCCGCTGAAGGCCGCGTGGGTCTACGTCGGCCCGGTCGGCGACGCCGGCTGGACCTTCGCGCACGACAACGGGCGCAAGTCGGTCGAGCGCGAGTTCGGCGACAAGGTCGTGACGACCTACGTCGAGAAGGTGCCCGAGGGGGCGGACGCCGAGCGCGTGATCCGCGACCTCGCGCAGCAGGGCAACAAGATCATCTTCGCGACCTCGTTCGGCTTCATGGAGCCGATGGTCAAGGTCGCCGCCGAGTTCCCCGACGTCAAGTTCGAGCACGCCACCGGCTACAAGACCGCGCCGAACCTGCGCGTGTACGACGCCAAGTTCTACGAGGACGCGTACATGGCCGGCGTGATCGCCGGCAAGATGACCAAGACCAACACGCTGGGCTTCGTCGCGTCGTTCCCGATCCCCGAGGTGCTGCGCAACATCAACGCCTACACGCTGGGCGCGCAGAGCGTCAACCCGAAGGTGAAGACGCGTGTCGTGTGGGTCAACACCTGGTTCGACCCGCCGAAGGAGGCCGACGCCGCGCAGAGCCTGATCAACGGCGGCGCCGACGTGCTGCTGCAGAACACCGATTCGAGCGCAGTGCTGCAGACCGCCGAGAAGAACGGCAAGTTCGCGTTCGGCTGGGACAGCGACATGAGCGCGGTCGCGCCGAAGGCGCACCTGGCCAGCTGCATCGTCGACTGGGGGCCGTACTACATCCAGTCGGTGCGCCAGGTGCTCGACGGCAGCTGGCAGACCGGTCGCACCGTGTGGGGCGTCAAGGAGGGGCAGAACGCGCTGGCGTCGATCGCCGACTTCGTGCCCGACGACGCGAAGGCCAAGGTCGCCGAGGTCAAGGACGGCATGAAGGCCGGCACGTTCGAGGTGTTCACCGGCCCGATCGTCGACAACACCGGCAAGGAGCGCCTGCCCGCCGGCCAGCAGGCCGACCAGGACTGGAAGGACAAGGTCGACTTCTACGTCAAGGGCGTCGAGGGCAAGGTGCCCAGCGGGAGCTGACGACCGGGCCCGCCGGTGCCTTCAGCGCGCTGCGCCCGCGGCGCGCTCCAGTGACGCGACGCGCACGCCGAGCAGGCGCAGCCGGCGGTCGAACTCGACGCGTTTCAGGCACTGTCCGGCGGCGCGGCGGATCGCCGCCGCGTCGGCCACCGCGTCGTCGAGCGTGAGGTCGCGCGTGACGGTGCGGAAGTCGTCGAAGCGCAGCTTGACGCCCACCGTGCGGCCCGCGTAACCCTTGCGCTGCAGGTCGGCGGCGACACGCTCGCACAGCGCGGTGAAGATGCGCGACAGCTCGGCGCGGTCGCGCCGGGCGTGCAGGTCGCGCTCGAAGGTGGTCTCGCGGCTCATCGACACCGGCTCGCTGGCGGTGACGACGGCCCGCTCGTCGCGCCCGTGCGCCGCCTCGTGCAGCGAGCCGCCGTAGCTGGCGCCGAAGTGCTCGACCAGCCAGCCGCGGTCGCGCTCGGCGAGATCGCCGACGGTGGTGATGCCCCACTGGGCGAGCTTGGCCGCGGCCTTCGGGCCGATGCCGTTGATGCGCCGCACCGGCAGCGGCCACACGCGCGTCGGGACGTCGTCCTCGGTGAGCAGCGTCAGCCCGTCGGGTTTGTCGAGCTCGGAGGCGATCTTGGCCAGCAGCTTGTTCGGCGTCACCCCGACCGAGCAGGTCAGCCCGGTGGCGCGGCGCACGTTGTTGCGGATCTCCTGCGCCAGCGCGCGCACGCCGCCGAACGGGTCGTGGCCGACCGCGTCCTGCGCGCCGGG